>JAACED010000013.1 GCA_011682695.1 Gammaproteobacteria bacterium | reverse complement strand
GTGAAGTCCGCTGCCTTTCCGGTGGCGAGCGAACCGATATCGTCGCGTCCGAGCACGGCGGCTCCACCAAGCGTTGCGATCTCGAGCGCCGTTCGCACCCCCATGAGAGGTTCGTCGCCGTGGAGGACTCTCGCCAGCAACATCGCGAGGCGCACTTCGCCGAGGAGATCACTTCCATCGTTGGAGGCCGAACCGTCTACGCCGAGACCGACGCGGATCCCGGCGCTCAGGTAGCTCATGACAGGTGCGATACCGGAACCGAGCCGCATGTTGGAGGCCGGACAGTGGGCAACGCCCGTATCGGTCTCGGCCATCAGTCGAATCCCGGCATCGCCGACATGGACGCCGTGAGCGAACCAGACATCGGGTCCGACCCATCCCAGCCGCTCGGCGTATGCGACAGGCGGCACTCCGAACTGCGCGATGCAGAACTCCTCTTCGTCTGCGGTCTCGGCCAGGTGCGTGTGCAGCGAGACCCCGTAGCTGCGCGCAAGCGCAGCTGCCTCGCGCATGGCGTCGGTCGTCACCGAGAACGGCGAGCAAGGTGCGACGACGATACGCAGCATCGACCCGGGTGTCGGGTCGTGATACGACTCGATGACCCGCTGCGTGTCTTCGAGGATCGCGTTTTCATCCTCGACGAGGGAATCCGGAGGAAGGCCGCCATCGCTCTCGCCGAGGCTCATCGAACCACGAGCCGCGTGGAAACGAATACCGACTTCCCGGGCTGCATCGATCGTGTCATCGAGGCGGCTTCCATTGGGAAACAGGTAGAGGTGGTCCGATGTGGTCGTACAACCGCTGAGAGCCAGTTCGGTGAGACCGACCTTCGCCGAGAGGCGAATGTCGGCGGGCGTGATTCTCGCCCAAACCGGGTAGAGGGTCTGGAGCCAGGGGAAGAGTTCGGCATCTTGTGTTCCGGGGAGTGCTCGTGTGAGCGTCTGATAGAGATGGTGATGGGTGTTGACGAGCCCGGGCAAAACGACATGACCGGACACGTCCAGGACCTCGTCGGCCCTGTCGGGCAGCTCTGCGGTCGGCCCGACCTGCTCGATCCATCCGTCGCGTGCAAACAGGCCACCGTCACTGATCTCGCGTCGATCCGGATCCATCGTGACCAGGACGGCTGCGTGTTTGACGAGGAGAGTTCCCATCAGGACCTCGCTTTCTCGTGGCAGTTCTTGCATCGATGTCCGGTCGATCAAGACTTCGTTTCGACTTCCGTCTTTGCATCGTACCGGCGTAATCTTGGTGGAACGGGGAAAGGTACACGTTGGAGGATTTCATCCGAGAGCTGCCAAAGGCCGAGCTACACATGCATATCGAAGGCTCCCTGGAACCCGAGATGATGATGGCCTTGGCCGAACGAAACGATATCTCGATTCCCTTCGCTTCGGTGAAGGAGATCCGCGATGCGTACGACTTCAATGACTTGCAGTCGTTTCTCGACATCTACTACGACGGTGCCTCCGTATTGAGAACCGAGCAGGACTTCTACGACCTGGCCTGGGCCTACCTACGGCGCGCCGCAGCAGATGGCGTGAAGCGGGCTGAGATCTTCTTTGATCCGCAGACACACACTTCGCGCGGCATCGCGTTCTCCACCGTCATCTCCGGTCTGCATCGCGCCGTTGACGACGCACGCGATCTTGGGGTGTCGGCCGCGTTGATCATGTCGTTCTTGCGCCACCTCAGCCCGGAAGAGGCGATGCAGACGCTCGATGACGGCCTCCGGTACCGTTCGTGGCTGATCGGTGTCGGCCTCGACTCCTCCGAGAAGGGGCGGCCGCCGGAGCTTTTCGGGGAGGTGTTCGCCAAGGCACGGAGCGAGGGGCTGCATCTCGTAGCCCATGCAGGTGAGGAGGGTCCACCCGAGTACATCCGTCAGGCTCTCGACGTCTTGGGGGTCGAGCGGATCGACCACGGCGTCCGGATCGATGAAGATCCCGGACTGGTCCGTCGGATCATCTCTGAACGAGTGCCCCTCACGATGTGCCCGCTCTCCAACGTCAAGCTTCACGTATTCGACAAACTCGAACATCACAATCTGAAACGCCTGCTCGATGCGGGAGCGATGGTGACGATCAACTCCGACGATCCTGCCTACTTCGGTGGGTACATCGCAGATAACTACGAGGCCACACGGATGCTCTCGGGCTGACCACGAGCGAGATCGTGACGATTGCCCGCAACTCGATCGAAGCTGCATTCGTCACACCCGCCGAACGCGAGAATCTACTGGCGGACCTCGATGCCTGTCAGCTCACGAGATGACGTTCGAGTACCTGCCACACTTCAGGGCCGGCGAGCTTCGTTCGTAGCGACGCCAGAGTTCTGATGAAGGTGGGAACCGCCTGCTCGGGATCCATGGGATTCGGCCGCATCACGGCGAGTACCGCCGGTGTCGGTCGCAGGACGAGGGTATCGGTCGCCGGCCAGGCGGTTGCGACGGCGACGAGTTCGTCGTGGAGTGCAGAACGCCCGACCCGGTCGAACATGGGCTCGTAGAAACGGGCCTTCTGGCGTTGCTCCTCCGCGGCCATGGGAGCGAGGATCAGAAGGAGGTCAAGCGGCTCGGGGTTGCCGAGTACCAGGTCCGCATTGGTCCCGGAAACAACCCCACCGTCGACGTAGTTGTTTCCCTCGATTTCGTGCGGAGAGAACACGATCGGGACGGCGGAAGAAGCCGCTACGGCGTCGCGAAGGGCAACGACCGGGGCGTTGATGGTGCCGAACGCCGTCCGGCGCCGCTCTTGTAGATCATATGCCACGATCACGGTCGGACGTTCCGGCCACGTGTCGGCGATCGTTGGGGCCTGCTCTGCGACCCAGTCCGCGATGCCTGAAGGGTCGTATCGTCCTGGAGCCCCGATCACGGAGGTGAGACCGGGCCGCCGGAAACTGGGAACAACGCCGTGTCGAATCCACCTCCCGACACCGTGGATACGGTCCCTTCGATACACCCAGGAGCGGATGCGCTTGGCGACATCCTCTTGCCCCTCGCCCCTCTTGACGATGCTGTCCAGCGACAACGTTCCTGAACGAACGACCGCAGCGGCGAAGGCACCCGCAGAGGTACCGACGATGACGTCCGCGGTCTTGGGCTGCCATCCAGTAGCCATCTCGACGGCCAAGAGAGCTGCAAGGTGATAGGAGGCGCCGGTGACGCCTCCACCTCCAAGAACGAGTCCGACCCTACTCACGGGCAAGAACACTACAGGTATGCGTCGCCATTGAGTGACGTCGCCCGACGACGATCAGGAACTTACGGTGGCGCCGAACTGGTGGTGACAGCTTGGGCAAGCTCGGTCGGACTCATTCGTGTCGGCCCCGCACCACGGGCACGGCAGCTCGGTCGCAGACCGATACGCTTCATCCCAGGTGCCGGCCTCGAACGCGAAGCCGTCACCGGCATCTTGAAATCGGCGGCCGGCGAAGACGACGAGTGCCGTGATGAGCGATGCCGTCAACAACAATTGCACCATGCGGTCTCCTCTCCTGGCGAAGTGTATGAGGGAAGCACTCCAGAAGGAGGGATTTCGCGATCTCTGCTTTCCACACGCATGCCGGGTACCGGCGTGGGGCATCGGGATGAGACCAGATTTCGACTGACAACGGGCGACCGAAAGCCGGCGGCTTCTCGGTCAGGTGATCGCCGACACCAATTGGTCGACGAAAGGCTCGAGATCTTCGAGTCGTCCGTCTCTCATTTCCGCCTGCCGGAGCAGCGACGCGGATATGTGAAACGCCAACCATGCTTTGAGCACGTGACCGTGGATGGTGGCCCCATATGCCTGGGAAAAGGCATCGACGGCCGCGCTGGCATGCTGGGAGAGCTGCCAGTAGGCGAACGTAAAGTCCCACTCGGGAGGGGCCAGCGTGGCCCAGGTCCAGCCGGTCAAGGTGACCTGTCCATCGTCGTTGATGACGAATGCCTCCGGCGCCGGTCGCGTATGGCTGGCGCGAGGAGGGCCGGAGGGAGGGAACTCCAGGTCGGCGGCGAGTTCAAAGACAAGAGCAGGAATCCTCAATCGGCGCCGGTAGCGTTCCAATCTGGTGAAGTTGCCTCTGCTCGCTGTGCGCATCCAGTCTGAATCGATTCCCGCTTCGAGATTGGACAGTTGTGAATAGTCTGCGTCGTGGAGCCTCCTGAGCAGGATTCCGGCTCGCGCCGCCGCCTTTGCGTCACCAGGCAGCGCTCCAAGCGTCCACCTTCCCGCGTCGGCCAGGCGGACCCACTCCAAGTCACCTGTGGATCCCCATTCGAGAACGGTCGGCAGTCCCGGCAAGCCGGCAAGAGCGTCGAGGGCTCTGCGTTCTCTACGTGCGTATGAGGAGGAGCCGTACACCTTGAGAACCGACATTTGCCCGTCGGGAGCCCGCAGCCGGAACACGCTGTTGGTTCCGGTGGAGAGCGCGTTGGCGCTTCCTCCAGCAGCAAGTGTGCGAGCGATGTCTCTTGGCTGCACGTCTCCCCTTTAGGAACCAGTCGGCGATGTGGACGGCTTCGTTTACGCTACAGCAGACTAGCGGTATGTGTTGCATGAATTGTGGGGTATCAAAGGATGACACTCCGAAGCAGCACGAGAGAAGAAGGTCAATGTGTCCATCGAAATCGAGTTACCTGACGGTTCCAGAAGGCCTTTCCCCGACGGCAGCACCGGGCTGGATGTGGCAACCAGTATCGGAAAGAGACTTGCTGCCGCAGCCGTGGCCGTGAAGCTCGATGGTGTCCTGCTCGATCTCACCCGGCCCCTTCCGCACGGAGGACGGCTGGAAATCGTTACGGGGAACACGGACGAGGGGCGCGAGGTGCTGCGCCACTCCGCTGCTCACGTGATGGCACAGGCAGTGCTCTCACTGTTCGAAGGTGCCCGGTTCGCCATCGGCCCCGCCATCGCGGACGGCTTCTACTACGACTTCGATGTCGGCCGTCCCTTCACCGGTGAGGATCTCGAGAGGATCGAGGCTCGCATGCGCGAGATCGTGGCCGAAGATCAGCCGTTCATTCGCGAAGAGGTCTCTGAGGAGGACGCCCTCGCGATGTTCGCCGATCAGCCGTTCAAGATCGAGATCATCGAAACGGTCGAGGAAGGCGAACTCGGAACCGTGATCTCGATCTATCGCAACGATGGGTTTGTGGACCTCTGCCGCGGCCCCCATGTTCCATCGACGTCGAAGATCAAAGCCTTCAAGCTACTACGCAGTGCGGGCGCCTACTGGCGCGGTGACGAGCATCGGCCGCAATTGCAGCGGATCTACGGGACTGCCTGGGAGGACAAGAAGGCCCTTCAGGCCCACCTGGAGCGTCTCGAAGAGGCGGAACGAAGGGACCATCGGAAGCTGGGCGCGGAGCTGGATCTCTTCTCGTTCCCTCCGGAGCTCGGTTCGGGCCTCGCCGTCTGGCACCCCAAGGGTGGAATCGTACGCAACGTCATCGAGGACTACAGCCGGCGGGTACACATGGAGAACGGGTACGAACTCGTGGTCACGCCGCACGTTGCGAAGGCGCATCTCTGGGAGACATCGGGTCATCTCGGCTTCTACGCCGAGAGCATGTACCCGGCCATGGAACTCGACCACGGTGATCCGTACTACGTGAAGCCCATGAACTGTCCGTTCCACGTCCTGATCTTCAAAAGCCGGAGCCGTTCCTATCGGGAGCTGCCACTGCGCCTGTTCGAGCTCGGAACGGTCTACCGGTACGAGCGCTCCGGAGTCATTCACGGTCTCCTGAGAGCGAGGGGCTTTACCCAGGACGACAGCCACATCTTTTGCAGCCGCGACCAGATCGGAACCGAGTTGCAGGGTTTGCTCGATTTCGTCCTCATGGTGCTGCGAGACTTCGGGTTCACCGAATTCGAGGCCGAACTCTCCACCCGGCCCGAGAAGTTCGTCGGCGAGCCGGAGATGTGGGAACTGGCGACCGCCTCGCTGGCGACCGCCCTCGAAATGGCGAACCTGGAGCACACGGTCTCGGAAGGTGATGGAGCCTTCTACGGGCCGAAGATCGATGTGCACATCAGGGACGCGATCGGTCGAAGATGGCAGCTATCGACGATTCAGGTCGATTTCTCGCTTCCGGAGCGGTTCGATGTCGAGTTTGCCAGCGCGGACAACACACGTGATCGTCCAGTGATGATCCATCGCGCCCTGTTCGGGTCCGTCGAGCGTTTCTTCGGGATCCTTCTCGAGCATTATGCAGGGGCGTTCCCCGCCTGGCTCGCCCCGGTGCAGGCTGCGATCGTGCCGGTCGCCGACCGGCACCTGGACTACGCCAATGAGGTTGCCTCCCTGCTTCGCGGCGCAGGGGTACGCGCTCGAGTCGACGAGAGTCAGGAGACCGTGGGGGAGAAGATCCGACGCGCCTTGTCGCTGAAAGATCCGGCGGTTCTCGTGGTCGGAGATCGTGACGAGGAGGCGCGAACCGTGGGTCTGCGCCTGTACAGTGCCGAAAAAGAGGAACGCGGCGTAGCCCTCGAAACTGCTCTGGATCAGTTGGCGGCACTGGTCGCACCGCCCCGATAGCGGCGATTTCGCCTAGATAGGGGAGACCGGCATAATCTTTTCTCCCAGGGAGGGTGCTGACAACCAGGGAGACCTTCGTGAAACGATTCGTCGAAACCATCTCCGCTGTCGTGCGGCGGTGGCCGTGGTGGACCATTGTGGTGATGCTCGTGTTCACCGCGGTCCTGGCTTCGTTTGCTCGACAGGCAAAGGTGACTTCCGGGCAGGAAGGGTTTGCTCCTGACACACCCGAGATCGCCGCGTCGGAAGAGATACGAGAGCTCTTCTCGACCGGAAGCAACGAACAGGTCATGCAGATCATCCTCAGCGGCGATGACGTCATCACCGCCGAGGGGGCCCAGACGGTCGCCAGTATCGAATCGGCGATACGTTCGAGCGACGCCGCTGCCTACATTTCGGACCGCTCAGATCGGGCCGGCATCGTGTCGTTTCTCGGAGGGGTACGTCAGGCAGCGCAGATGCAGGGCATGGACCTGGGCTCCATCTCCGATGAGCAGGTGAAACAGCTCTACAAACTGAGCCTGCAGCACGCGGCGGCGGGACAAGCCGACTACTTGCGTGCCCTTGCCTCCACGAAGGGGAATCACGATGAGGCCACGGCACCGGCCGGACTCGTTGTGGTGTTTCTCGACACGTCGGCCATTCCCAACACAGGCGATGACTTCAGTGCCGTCGTCAACGTCGAGAAGGAGATCGCGGCTACTGCGGAGCAGCACTCGTCCGGGGACATCGATGTCCAGGCGTTCAGCATGCTGCTGCTCTTCGGAGATGACTTCGACTTCTCCGCGGAGGTCGGTCGCCTCTTCCTGAGTGCGTTCTTGATCATCCTGCTGATCCTCGGGTACGTGTACTTCGTGCGGCCTCGCAGGGGGCGTTCCGGATGGAGCGCGATTCGGCGCACGGCCGCCGATGTCGCACTAACCCTGGCCGTGATCCTGACGGCAATCGTGTGGATGCAGGGCTTCGCCGTGCTGTTGGGGCCTGACTACCTCGGCGTGATCGGTGAGCTGAACCAGATCACCCAGATCATTCCCATCCTGCTCATCGGTCTTGGTGTGGACTACGCGATCCACTTGACCGGGCGATATCGGGAGGAGATCGGTCTCGGCAAGACGGTCGCCGACGCTTCCACTCGGGCGATCGGAACGGTGGGTGTGGCCCTCATCCTGGCGACCTTGACAACCGCTGTCGGGTTTCTGACCAATCTGATCTCACCAATCCCCGGGCTCAGAGACTTCGGAATCCTCACTTCGGTGGGGATCGTCGCGGCGTTCTTGTTGATGCTGACGCTGCTGCCGGCGATCAGGCTTCTGCTCGATCGCCGTGCCGAGCGTGGGGGACGGTTGCACGCGGAGTCATTCGTTGCCGACTCGACGGCAAGGGCGCTTCCTCGCATTGCCGCGCGCACGGCGGTGCTCGCAGAACGTCTTCCTGTCGTGACGCTGATGGTGGCATTGGTGCTCGGCGGCCTGGGCGCCTACGGGCTGACGCAGCTCAAGACGACGTTCAGCTTCATCGACTTTCTGCCGGAGAACTCGCCGAGCGTTCGGGCCTTCAAGACGGTGGAAGAGCAGTTCGCGGGGGGCTTCGGTGAAGCGACGAACGTACTCATCAAGGGTGATGTGGCGACGCCACAAGCGTATGAGGCGATGCTGGCGGCGTGGAAGCAACTCGACGACACGCCGGACGTGGTGAGTTTCGGTGGATTTGCGGCAGCAGAATCTCCGCTCGGGGTCATTGCAGACTTGTTACGGTCTGGAGACCAGACGTTCCTGCAGACGGCCGGAGCAGCAGGTTTGGGGCCAGATCTCACTGTTGGACCGGATTCCGATATCGCTGCCATCTTCGACGCGGCCATGGCCGCGGCACCGGAGGCGATGGGCAGGGTGCTTCACAAGGACACCGACGGTTCCTACACCGCGGCCCAGTTCGTGATACAGACCGGGGCGGGCGAGGAGCGGGCCGCCGCCCTGGCCGAGAACCTTCGCCGAGACTTCACCCCGGTCACCGATACGGGCTTGACGGCAGTTCCGACGTCGACATCGATCATCTCGGCGGTGATCGTCAACAAGCTCTCCAGTTCACAGCTCAGGTCGCTGTTCGTGGCGATTCTCGTCGCGATGTTGTTGCTGACCGTCAACTTCTGGTTCGAAACGCGACGTCCCTTCCTCGGTGTGATCACCATCGCGCCGGTCGCTCTCGTCGTGTTGTGGACTTTCGGCATGATGGCGCTGTTCGGGATCTCCTTCAATCCGGTCACGGCGACGCTGTCGGCGATGGCGATCGGGATCGGTGTGCCGTTCACGATCCACGTCACGCACCGTTTCGAAGAAGACCGGGTTCGCTATGACGATCAGGAGGAGGCGATTCGTTCGACTGCCCGGCACACCGGTGCTGCTCTGGCCGGCTCAGCCTTCACGACGATGGCCGGGTTCGGGATCTTGATGACATCCTCGCTCAGACCGATGCAGCAGATGGGTCAGGTGACGGTCTTCGCACTCGGTGCGGCCCTCGTCGCGTCGGTGCTCGTGCTGCCATCCATGCTGGCATTGTGGGATACGTGGCATCGCAAACGCAGCACCACGACGTTCGATCGTGAGCGGCTCAGAGCGCACGGACACATCGAGTAGCAGACGAGGGGGCTCCGTCCGGAGCCCCCTCGAGTCGCTGGTTGGTCGCAGCTAGATTCCGGCGATTTCTTCGAGCATCGCTGTCGTCAACGACTTCGGCCGCTCGATCGGATAACCGAGTGCCCTGTCCCAGACGATGTTGGAGAGGACGCCGAGGGATCGGCCGATTCCGAACAGGACCGTGTAGAAGTCGTACTCCTGGAGTCCGTAGTGCCACTGAATGACACCGGACTGGGCGTCGACGTTCGGCCACGGGTTCTTGGCCTTGCCCTGCTCCTCCAAGATCGGCGGGACGACCTTGTACAGCATGTCCACATACTTGAAGATCGGATCATCCGGCAGATGCTTCAGGCAGAAATTGCGCTGTTCGGCATATCTCGGATCGGTCTTGCGGAGCACGGCGTGGCCGAACCCCGGGATGACCTGACCGGAGTTCAGCGTCTCCCAGACGAACTCCTTCATCTTCTCTTCGGTGGGGACCTCACCACCCATCTTCTCCATGACACCCTGGATCCAGCGCAGCACCTCTTGGTTCGCGAGGCCGTGCAGAGGACCGGCGAGTCCGTTGATCATCGCCGAGGCGGCGTAGTAGACGTCCGAAAGTGCGCTCGCGACCAGATGTCCGGCGTGGGCACTCACGTTTCCGCTCTCGTGATCGGAATGGAGGATGAAGTACAGGCGGGCTACGTCATCGTATGGTTCATCGATACCCATCATGTGGGCGAAGTTGCCACCAAGGTCCAGATTGGGATCCGGAGCGATGGGGGTGTCGCCCCTGTACTTGAGGCGGTAGATGAACGCTCCCAGTTCGGGGAGTCTCGCCCACAGGTTGAGGGCGTCCTCCAAGGTGGGCTGCCAGTGATCCATCTTCCCGAGGCCCTTGTTGTAGGCCTTCACATACTCGGATTCTCTCTGCATGGCCAGGATGGCGGCGGAGAACATGGTCATCGGATGTGTGTCTCGTGGCATCGTCCTGAGCACGTCGAAGACGTACTGGGGGAGACCCGAGCGTTCCTTCAACTCCTGTACCAGCTCCGCAACGTCGTCCTCCGTCGGGATCTCCCCGGTGAGGAGCAGGTAGATGTGGCCTTCGACATAGGGCATTTCTCGTCCCGGGACTTTTGGCAGCAGCGCCAACGTCTCGGGGATGGTGTGCCCGCGGAACCGGATGCCTTCGTTCGGGTCGAGGTAGGAGATATCCGTGACGAGGCACCGTACGCCGCGTGCACCTCCAATGACCTGTCCAATCGTGACGTCCGAGACCTTCACACCACCGTATTCCTTGGCAAGCCGGGTGGTACGAGGCCTCCACTCATCGATTTTGCGCCCGAGCGCTTCCTTCAGTGCCATTGTTCCTCCTTGGCGGTTGGAGTTTCCCGCAAGAGTGCCACCGGCACCCGGCTCGTTGCGTCCGGGTTCATGGGGGCGCTCTCGTAGGAGCGTCGTCGTGTGCGTCTCCCTCCCTACGCCTCTTCCTTCTGGGCAGAAGCGATGATCTTCTGTGCTTCTTGCCTCGGGACCTCCTCGTAGTGGTCGAACGTCATTTCAAAACTACCCCGCCCACCCGTCATGGAGCGCAGGTCGATCGCGTACCGCTGCATCTCGGCGAGGGGAACCTCGGCGGTGACGATTCGAAAGTGCCCCTCCGAATCCATTCCCAGTACGCGGCCCCGCTTTGCGTTCAGGTCGCCGATGACGTCACCCATGTAGTCCTCAGGGACCCGGATGTCTACCCGGACGATTGGTTCGAGCAGAGTGGGGCGCAGATCTTTTGCAGCGGCCCTGACGGCCAGGATCCCTGCCATCCTGAAGGACAGCTCGTCCGAGTCGACAGAGTGGTACTTACCGTCGTAGACGGTTGCCTTGACATCGGTGACCGGGTACCCCGCAAGGATGCCTCGTTCGAGCCCCTCACGTACGCCTTTGTCGACGGCTGGAATGTACTGGCGGGGGATTGACCCACCCTTGATCGCGTTGACGAACTCGTACCCGGCGCCTCGGGGCAGTGGCTCGAAACGCAGGAATGCCACGCCGAACTGGCCTCTCCCACCGCTCTGCTTCTTGTGCTTTCCCTCTGCCTCCGCCTTGGCGCCGATTGTTTCCCGATAGGGGATCTTGGGGATCGAGGTATCGACCTTGACCCCGAACTTGCGTGACAGACGGGCGATGGTGACATCCAGATGGGTATCACCGAGTCCGGACAGGACCGTCTCCTTCGTCTCGGAACGCCGATCGACTTGCAGGGTGGGGTCTTCTTCCACGATGCGCGCCAGCGCGGTCGAGAGCTTTTCCTCGTCCTGTGCCGACTGCGGCGAGACGACGACGCTCATCACCGGCTTCGGCATGGCGACTCGCTGAATGGTGATCTTCGTGCCGGGCATGTGCAGCGTCTCACCGCCTCTGAGGTTCTCGACCTTGGCGACGGCTGCGATGTCTCCGGTGACCAGTTCGGATGCGTCCTTGTGCTCCTTGCCCTGCATGAAGAACAGGTTGTGCACCCTCACCCGCTCGCCGGAGGAGGTCTCGAGATTGTCGTCGGCATGGACGGTGCCGGAGAAGACCCGGAGCAGAGAGATGCGCCCCACGTACGGATCGGACGTGGTCTTGAAAACGTACGCCACAGGGTCTCCGTCCGTGGTGATGGCAAGACTGCCGCCTCCCTCGAGAGGGACCGGTGGTCGCTCGAGGGGACTTGGTCCAAACTCGGTGAGGAACTCCGCGAGCGTGTCGATACCGATGAGACGAGTCGACGATCCACAGAGTACGGGCTGTATGTCGCCCGTGAGGATGCCCTGCCGGGTGACTTCGACGATCTTTGCGCGGTCCGGTTCAACGCCTTCGAAGTAGGCCTCGAGCAGTTCGTCATCGGTCTCCACGACCGATTCGACGAGCGCCATGTGCATCTTCGACATCGTTTCTTCCATCGACTCGGGCGCCTGCGTGGGCGTACCTTTCGGATTTCCGTCCGTGTAGGTCACGGCGGTGTTGGAGACGACTCGTACGAGACCGCTGAGTTCGGCTTCGGTGCCGATGGGGACCTGAACGGGAGCGACGCCCTTTCCGAAAGCCTCACGGAGAGCATCGAGGGTGAGCGAGAACGAAGAACGCTCCCTGTCGAGCTTGTTGATGAAGATGATGCGGGGAAGACCTTCTTCGCCCGCCATGTGCCACATGGCCTCGGTCTGGACTTCGACGCCATCGACCCCGGAGACGACGAATAGCGCGAGGTCTGCTGCACGCAATGCCGAACGTGCATCCCCGACGAAGTCGGCATACCCGGGGGTGTCGATCAGCGTGATCTTGTACCCCTTCCAGGGGAGGGAGGCGAGAGAAAGCCCGAGGGAGAGTTTTCTCTCGATCTCCTCGGGCTCAAAGTCCGTGACGGTGTTGCCATCTTCGGTCCGACCGAGGCGGGTGGTCTCTCCGGCAGTGAAAAGGAGCGCTTCTGCAAGAGAGGTCTTGCCGCTCCCACCATGACCAACCAATGCGACGTTCCTGATTCTCTCCGGGACCACGTGACCTCCTGCCGTTTCGTTGATTCTAGTGAGCCTCGACCGATCTCCTGCCGCTGTTCGACCGCACGTACGGGGGTTGGAACATGGAGGCCCGTTCGTGGTACGTTGCAGCATCGTATGATCGACATGAAAGCTCGCAAACGCACCACGGTTCTGCTTGCGCCGCTCGGCAAGGGGCTGGCCAGGATCGGTGTTCGGGCGTGGCAGGTGACGCTACTCGGGCTGGCAATCACCGTCACGGGTGCCGTGTTCGTCGGTGGCGGAAGGTTCCTCGTGGGCGCCATTCTCGTGCTGGTCGGTGCCGGGGTCGACGCGTTGGACGGCGCGGTCGCCAGAGCGAGTGATTCGGCGTCGGAGCGTGGAGCTTTCCTGGATGCCGCCACGGACCGCATCGGCGAGACGGCCATGTGGACCGGATTGGCGGTCGCCGTTGCGCAGACGACGTCGTGGGTTGCGCTGACCGTTCTCTGCCTCGGAGCATCGTTGATCATCTCGTATCTGCGCGCCAAGGTGGAGACGGGCGGAGTGGACGGACGGGGAGGCCTGATGGGTCGGGCCGAGCGGGTGATCCTGTATGGGGTGGGCCTGCTGTTCGGGTGGATCGGCCCCATGTTGTGGGCGATGACCCTGCTGACCTGGGCAACCGTGGTGCAACGTTTCTGGCTCGGGTGGAAGCGGCTCGGCACGTGAGTCTGTCCTATGCCGCCTATCGCGTCGGCATCGGTTTGGCAGGTGCGCTACCGGAAGGCGTGGTGCGCAGGGTGGGTGAGCGGCTCGGAAGAGCGGCTTTCGACCGTGCCGGGCGACGGCGCAGGATGCTCATCCGCCACATGAGTCGAGTGCTCGGGTCCGAACACGAGGTGGAAGAGGCGGCACGAGAGGCATTTGCAGCCTATGGCCGCTACTGGGCGGAGTCGTTCTGGGTTCGGCCACGCCGTGTTCCCGAGATCCTCCGCCATATCACCACAGAGGGGGTCGAACGGGTGGAGGCGGCGAGGGACGCCGGGTCGGGGATGATCTACGCACTGCCGCACATCGGAAACTGGGAAGTGGCGGGTACGGTCGCTCACGACCTTGGACTCGAACTGCTGGCTGTTGCCGAGTCCCTTCCCGACAGCAAGATCGTTCAATGGTTCGTGGATCTCCGGAAGTCCCTGGGGATCGATGTGGTTCTCGCCAACCAGCCCGGAATCATGGCCGGGCTGACCAAGGCCCTGGAACGGGGGGCCGCAGTCGCCTTGGTCATGGATCGCAACGTCCGCTCTGGCGGCGTGGAGGTCGATTTCTTCGGAGAACGGACATCCATGCCTGTCGGCGCCGCAGTGCTTGGGTTGCGAACCGGAGTGCCGGTGTTTCCGGTTGCTGCCTACTTCCGTGCGGGGAGGGGACATCATCTCGTCGTTGAGCCGCCGGTCGAAATGCCGAGTGAAGGGACCGCCAAGTCACGTGTCGCCGAGGGGACCCAGCGTGTCGCCCGAGCGCTGGAGGGCCTCATCCAACGGGCTCCGAGACAGTGGCACATCGTGCAGCCGAACTGGCCGTCCGATCGGGAGCGCAGGTGAGAATCGCGATTGTGAGCCCATACGGGCTCGATCGGCCCGGCGGCGTGCAGGAGCAAGCTCGTGGCCTGACGAAGCATCTGAGGTCCGCCGGCCACGACGTCCGTTTGATCGGCCCGGGAGCATCCGACGGATCCTGGATATCCGTCGGAGGGACCACCGAGGTGGAAGCCAACGCCGCCGTCGCTCCTGTCTGTCTCGAACCGGGAGCGATCGCGAAGGTGAAGGAGGCGATCGCCTGGGCGCAGGTCGTGCATATCCACGAGCCACTCGTTCCCGTGATCGGTCCGGCGGCGTGGATGGGCGAAGGGATACCTTCGGTGGGGACATTTCATGCAGATCCGGCAGCGGTTGTGAGGGGGATCTATCGATTTGGAGGACCCCTGCTTGCACATCTGCTCGGTCGAATCGATACGCTCACCGCGGTCAGTGAAGAAGCAGCCCGGGCCGTTCGAGGTTTTGTGCCCAATCCGGTAGTCATCCCCAACGGGGTCGACGTTGCCACGTTCGAGCCTTCTCCCGATCGTCTCCCGCACCGTGTAGCCTTCGTGGGTAGGGACGATCCGCGCAAGGGACTCGACTTTCTTCTTCAGGCGTGGCCCCGGGTATCGGGCGTGGTGCCAGACGCGGAACTCGTCGTCGTCGGGGCGCGTCGTGACCTGCAGATTCCCGGAGTGAGCTTCCACGGCAGGGTACCGGAGGACCGAAAGTGGTCTCTGCTCGGGTCCGCCTCGGTTTACTGTGCACCGAACACGGGAGGTGAGAGCTTTGGAATCACACTGCTCGAGGGGATGGCCGCGAGCTGCGCGGTGGTCGCCTCCGACCTCCCCGCGTTTCGTTCTGTCGCCGGGCCGGTCGCCGACTATGTCCGCCCTGGCGACGTCGAGCATCTCGCGGCTGCTCTCGTGAGTGTCCTTACGGATCGAGCACGTGCGCACACGATGGGGGAAGCGGCCAGACGACGCGCGCTGATGTTCGACTGGAGTCGCGTGATCCCTCGCTGGGTCCATCTCTACACCCAGGTATCCGAGCGTTTCGCACACCGGTGTCGTCGGTAGAATCAGATTGAGGAGGAACGAACGTGGAACGTGGAACTGATCTCGTAAAACGCGGCCTTGCCGAGATGCTCAAGGGTGGCGTGATCATGGATGTCGTCAATGCCGAGCAGGCGACGATCGCAGAAGAGGCCGGCGCCGTGGCGGTCATGGCGTTGGAGCGGGTTCCGGCCGACATCCGCAAGGAAGGCGGCGTCGCGCGCATGGCCGACCCGAAAAAGGTCGAGGAGATCATGGCTGCCGTCAGCATCCCTGTGATGGCGAAGGCTCGAATCGGGCACTTCGTCGAGGCCCAGATTCTCCAGTCGCTGGGGGTCGACTACATCGACGAGAGTGAAGTGCTCACTCCCGCCGACGAGGAGCACCACATCGACAAATGGCAGTTCACGACACCGTTCGTGTGCGGAGCCCGAAACCTGGGCGAGGCCCTCCGGCGAATCGCCGAAGGCGCCGCCATGATCCGCACGAAAGGCGAGGCCGGGACCGGCAACGTGGTCGAGGCGGTTCGGCACGTTCGCACAGTGAACAGCGAGTTGCGTGCGCTCACAACGATGGGTTCGGAAGAACTCGCGGCTGCGGCCAAAGATCTCGGAGCCTCGATCGAACTGGTCAGAGAGGTCGCCAAGACCGGCAAGCTCCCCGTAGTCAATTTCGCCGCGGGGGGGATTGCCACTCCCGCAGACGCTGCGCTGATGATGCAACTCGGTTGTGAGGGCGTGTTCGTGGGGTCTGGCATCTTCAAGAGTGAAGATCCTGCGCCCAGGGCCCGAGCGATCGTCGAGGCGGTGACGTTCTGTCACGATCCGGCAGCCATCGCGAAAGCCTCCGAGGGACTGGGCGAGCCGATGCGTGGCATCGACATGAGTGAGCTCGACGAGGACGATCTGCTTCAGACACGGGGCTGGTAGGAGTGTCGGACATCGGGATAGTCGCCCTGCAGGGCGACGTTCGCGAGCACGATCGCATGATTCGCGCTCTCGGATACTCGACGCGCGAAGTGCGACGGCCCGGCGATCTCGATGGGCTCTCGGGGCTGGTTGTTCCTGGAGGCGAGTCGACGACCATCGGTCGGCTCTCGGAACGCTTCGAACTGCTCCGTCCGCTTCGCGAGGTGATCGGCGCCGGCCTGCCGACCTTCGGCACGTGCGCCGGGATGATTTTCCTTGCATCAGGCGTCACCGAAGGCGAGCAACAGCAACTCGGGGTCATCGACGCAGTGGTCCGCCGTAACGCGTTCGGACGGCAAAATGACTCCTTCGAGGCCGATCTCGAGGTACGAGGTCTGGAACAGCCTTTCCACGCGGTGTTCATCCGGGCGCCCTGGGTGGAGTACCTGGGACCGAACGTCGAAGTCCTGGCGGACATCGGGGGGCATCCGGTGCTGATTCGGAGCAACAATGTGGTCGCCGGAGCGTTTCATCCGGAGCTGACCGGTGACGCGAGAATCCATAAGATGGCCCTGAGCGGCACGGGAGCTGGTTGATGTCTGGACATTCGAAGTGGTCGACGATCAAACACAAGAAGGGGGCGAAGGACGCCCAGAGGGGGAAGCTCTTCGCGAAGCTCGTCAAAGCGATCGAGATGGCCGCGAGAGAAGGTGGCGGTGACCCTGCGGCGAATGCGGCGCTTGCACATGCCATCGATAAGGCGAAGTCGGCCTCGGTCCCCAACGACAATATCGACCGTGCCATCAAACGAGGCATCGGTGAGGTGGAAGGTGTCTCCTACGAGGAGTTCTGGTACGAGGGATACGGGCCGGGCGGCGTCGCACTCTTTGTGCAGGTCCTGACCGACAATCGCAATCGTGCCGCGTCGGATGTGCGCTCCACGTTCTCTCGGAACGGTGGAAGCCTAGGTGAGCCGGGCTCCGTTTCATATGTCTTCGAACAGAAGGGGTACCTGCTCGTTGAGGGTGACGAGGACGAGATCATGCTTGCAGCACTCGAAGCCGGAGCGGAGGACATACGACCTTCCGACGGCGCCTTTGAAGTGATCACGGAACCCGGGCTGTTCAGCGAGGTACGGCAGGCGCTGGAGGGAGTCGTCACCAGGATCGAGACTGCGGAGGTCACCCGGCTCCCGAAGACGACGGTTCCGGTGGACCGTTCCTCGGCAGCGAAGGTCCTGCGGCTCGTCGACGCCCTCGAAGATCTCGACGACGTGCAGGAAGTGTTCTCCAATTTCGACATCCCGGATGAGGTGATGGCCGATCTCATGGCCTGATCGGTGCGCAATCCGCGGGTGTGTCCGAGACCCCGGTTATGATCGTACATATGTTCGTTCTGGGTATCGATCCCGGTCTTACGACGACCGGCTATGCAGTGGTCGCGGCTCAGGAGATCGCCGCGATCGGAGTGATCCGCACGCAGGCCGGTCTCCCGGTTCCGGAGCGCCTACTGGAGATCCATCAGGATGTGAGCGCTCTGATCCGAGAGTTTCACCCCTCTGTAATGGCGATAGAGCAGGTCTTCGTGAACCGCAACCTCCGAACGGCGATGTCGGTGGTGAGAGCATCCGGTGCCGCGATGCTGGCTGCCGCTGCGGCCGGGATTCCGGTCCTGGAGTACACGCCGTCCAAGGTGAAGGCGGCCGTGGCCGGGTACGGGAGTGCCACCAAGGGTCAGGTGCAACGGATGGTGGCGCTGCGGATGAGACTTGGCGAAGTGCCGAAGCCGCCGGACGCGGCTGACGCACTGGCCGTCGCTCTCTGTCACCTTCAGGAGGACGGCCTGCGCAGGAGAGTCCCGTGATTGCATCCCTGAGCGGCGCGATTGTGGCCGGGACGAGCGATCGGGTGGTCCTTCAGGTCGGCGGTGTCGGTTTCGAGGTCAGAGTGACACCGAGTACTCGCGCCGAGATCGGCCGAGCAGGAACCGAGGCGACGCTGCACACCCACCTTCACGTCAGAGAAGATGCACTCGAGTTCTACGGCTTCACCGCCGCCAGTGACCGAGATCTCTTTCGACTGCTGCTCACTGCCTCGGGCGTCGGTCCGAAGGTGGCGATGGCCGTGATGGGCGCCCTCACGGCGGACGAGATCCGTCGCGCCGTGATCGCGGAGGACGCAGCCGCCTTGACGGTGGTCCCCGGGATCGGCACGCGCAGCGCCCAGAAACTCATCCTGGAGCTGCGCCCGAAGCTTGCGGGGGCGGAGGCGGACATGATGGGCGGTGCCGCGCTCTCGCGGGTGCGTGAAGCGTTGGAGGGTCTTGGCTACGCGGCGGATGAGATTCACGAAGTCGTTGGCTCCCTTCCGCCCGATGCACCCATCGAGGACAATCTGCGGATGGCACTCAAAGCACTGGGAAGACGATGAGAGAAGACCTACTGACCTCGGCACGACTTCCGGACGACGAGACGACCGACGAAACGCTTCGACCGGAACGTCTCGAGGACTTCGTGGGGCAGGGCAAGGTGAAGGAACGTCTGCAGATCAGCCTCGACGCGGCCAAGCACCTGGGGCACGCGCTCGACCATGTGCTTCTGTCCGGTCCTCCCGGACTTGGCAAGACGACACTCGCAGGGATCATCGCGCACGAGTTGGATACACGGATCAGGGTCACATCGGGCCCTGCGCTCGAACGGCCCGGTGATGTAGCGTCGATCGTCACGAACCTCGAGGACGGTGAGGTCCTGTTCATCGACGAGATTCATCGACTGCCTCGCGCCGTCGAGGAGGTGCTGTATCCGGCGATGGAGGACTTCCGGCTGGATATCGTTCTCGGCAAGGGCCCTTCGGCGCAGTCGATCCGGCTCGAATTGCCTCATTTCACGTTGGTCGGCGCGACCACGCGCAAAGGCAAGGTCACTGCTCCGCTTCGGGATCGTTTCGGTATCGTCGACAAACTCGAGTACTACTCGGATGGAGAGCTCGAGCAGATCGTCATGCGTTCTGCCGGAATCATGAGGGTGCCGATCATCGAAGGGGGAGCGAGGGTGGTCGCGGGGAGGAGTAGAGGTACTCCCAGGATCGCCAATCGACTCCTCTCCAGGGTGCGGGACTTTGCTGTCGCTCGAGCCGGAGGCATCGTGGACGAAGAGACCGCTTCCGAGGCGCTGCGGGTCTTTGAGGTTGACGAACTCGGTCTCGATCGCGTGGACCGGGACATCTTGCGTGCAGTGGTCGAGACCTTCCGCGGGGGTCCCGTTGGCCTGTCCACACTGGCGATCGTCGTTGGTGAGGAAGCCGAGACGGTCGAGGATGCCTACGAACCATTTCTCCTGCAACGAGGGCTTCTGCAGCGAACCCCGCGGGGCCGCATGGCGACGGCAGCCGCGTTTCGTCATCTGGGCCTCGAGCCTCCCCAGAACCTGCAGCCGCGCCTGCTGGATACCTGAGAGCCGAGCAGATCATGCTGACCAGCGAGTTCGACTACGTCCTGCCCCGGATTGCCATCGCCCAAAGGCCGGTCGCACCCAGAGACGCGGCGCGCCTGCTCGACGCGAGGGATCTCACCGACCGGACGTTCCGGGACCTGCCGGCCCTGCTCACGCCGGGCGACCTGGTGGTTGTCAACAACACGAGGGTGCGCGCCGCCCGCCTCCATGGTCGCAAAGAGGAAACGGGCGGCGCGGTCGAAGCGCTGATCCTGACCCGGTCGGATGATGGTCACTGGGAGGCTCTGGTTCGGCCCGCCCGACGTCTGCACGAAGGAACCAGGCTGCGATTTGGGGACTTGCGTGGGCGCATCCTCGAAGAACCGGTACGCGGCAAGGCACTGCTCGAGTTTGAGGGTAGCGACATCGAGGCGCTGATCGCGGCCCACGGAGAAGTGCCCCTCCCGCCGTACATCACGGCCGGACCGTCGGACCCGGAGGACTACCAGACGGTATTCGCCGACAAGGTGGGATCGGCCGCTGCGCCGACCGCCGGCCTGCACTTCAGCGCTCCGGTTCTGGCCGAACTGGCCGATCGCGGTGTCGATGTCGCCACCGTAGACCTCCAGGTTGGCTTGGACACATTTCGGCCGATCGACACCGAGCATGTCGAACATCACGAGATGCACACGGAACGTTTCTCGGTACCGGTCGCAACGGCCGCTGCGGTGGCCGAGGCTCGCAGGCGCGGCGGCCGGGTCGTGGCCATCGGCACCACCGTCGTCAGGGCGCTCGAAGCCGCATCGGTTGGAAATGAGGTGCACGCCGGTGAAGACTCGACGGACTTGTTCATCCGTCCGGGCTACCAGTTCAGTGTCGTGGATGCGCTGGTGACCAACTTCCACATTCCCCGGTCCTCGCTCATCGTTCTCGTCGCCGCTTTTCTCGGACATCGATGGAGGAGCGTCTATGCGACGGCGCTCGAACGTGGCTACCGTTTCCTCTCATTCGGTGACGCCATGTATGCGGAGCGATGATGCGGTTTGAAATCGGGGCGATCGATGGTGCTGCGCGAACAGGAACCCTGGCGACGTCTCACGGCATCGTCAGGACCCCTGCCTTCATGCCGGTGGGAACTCGGGGTACGGTCAAGATGGTCGATAGTCGTGATCTGGCCGAAGCAGGCACACAGATGGTCCTGGCCAACACCTACCACCTGATGCTTCGCCCGGGGGATCACGTCGTCCGTGATCTGGGAGGTCTCCACGCGTTCATGGGCTGGGATGCTCCGATCTTGACCGATTCCGGTGGATATCAGATCTTCTCGCTCGACGCGAAGGTAACCGAGGAAGGTGTGCAGTTTCGATCCTCATACGACGGCTCCCGAGTGGAACTCACTCCCGAGGACGCCGTGGGAGTTCAGGAGAATCTGGGTTCCGACATCGCGATGATGCTGGACGTTCTCATCGGTCTGCCGGCACCTCGAGAAGATGTGCAGGGCGCCATGGAGAGGACGCTGCGGTGGTCCGCCCGGGCGGTGAAGGCGCACGAGAGGGAAGACCAGGCGCTCTTCGGGATCGTTCAAGGCGGCACCGACCCCGAACTTCGCAAGAAGAGCGCGGCGGTGACCGCGACGCTGGGATTCGACGGGTTCGGTATCGGGGGGCTGTCCGTCGGGGAGTCGGAAGCCGAACGCAACCATGCGATCGAAGTCGTGGTCGCAGAGCTACCGGAAGATCGCGTTCGCTACATGATGGGACTTGGCGATACCGAGGGGATGCTCGACAGCGTCCTACGAGGTGTGGATCTGTTCGATTGCGTCTGGCCGACACGGCTTGCACGCCATGGGAAGGTGCTTGCCTCGACGGGCGACTACAGCATTCGCCGAGCCGAGTCCAAACGCTCCGCCGCACCGCTCGATCCGAGCTGTGGCTGCCGAACATGCGGGTCATACAGCAGGGGGTATCTGCGTCACCTATTCCTGACGGGCGAACCGACGGGTCTTCGGTTGCTGACGCTGCACAATCTCGTCTACACGGCGTCGCTGATGGGCCAGATCCGCGAGAGCATCGAATCGGGAGCTGTAGAATCGTTCCGGCGAGCGACTCTGGAGGCGAGAGTTTCCGCCCGATCGGAGGACTCGCTAGCATGACGGCCGCCCGCTCAGCGCGGGCACCCAGTCACGAAGAAGGGTTGACGTGTTGGTATTGGCTCAGACGCAGGGTGCGGGCGGAAGCTCCTGGACTTCGTTGATCTTCCTCGCGCTGCTGATCGGGATGTTCTATGTATTGCTCATCCGACCGCAGCGTGTCAGGGCGAAGAAGCAGCGGGAAGTCGCCGCGAGCCTCCAAATCGGCGACAAGGTGCAGACGTACGGCGGTGTGTTCGGTGTTGTGATCTCACTCGATGAAGATTCTGTCGTGCTCGGACTCGAAGAAGGACGGATGCGCATCTCCCGGCGAGCAATTGCCGGGAAGCGAGACAGCTGACCATGGCTCGGCGCGTCATCACTCTGGTCATTGTGCTGCTGCTCGCCTACGGGGGCGTGGCCATAATCGTTGGGACGCATACAACTCCGAAACTGGGACTGGACCTCAAGGGAGGAACCTCAGTCATTCTGCGAGCACCGGACGGGACCGATCCAGATGTGCTGGCAAAAGCAGTAGAGATCATGCGCGGGCGCATCGAGGCATTCGGTGTCCAGGAGCCCGAGATCTCCATCAGTGGGAAGAACGGCGTGCTCGTTCAGCTTCCGGGCGTCACCGATCGTGAACGAGCGCTCGAGGCAATCGGACAGACCGGCGTGCTCTCTTTCCGACCGGTGATCGAGTCTTTCCTCCGCAGTCCTCTGCTTCAGCCTCCAACGACGACTACCGAGGCGACTGGTGAGACGACCGGCTCGAGTGAGTCGACGACGACCACCACCTTGCCTCCGAACGTTGATCCGGAGACGGGCTACACCATAAAGGATGATCCCACACTGTTGGACGCGTGGCTCCCCGAGTACGGCCCCGACGGGAACGTGATCGCCGGATACCACGTCGGCACGCTGATCAACCCTGAGACAGGGGAGCCGGACCCGCTGACGGGCAAGGACCTCACTGAAGCGTTGGCGAACTTCAGCCAGAACGGGCAATGGCAGGTCAATCTGCGTCTGAATGACGAGGGAGCCCGCAAGTTCCAGGAGATCACCAAGGCTGCTGCGCAGTATCCGATCGGGGATCCAAGACGGCAGATTGCCATCGTGCTCGATGGAAAGGTCATCTCCTCGCCGCAAGTGGCAGAGTCCGTCGACCCGAACCTCGGAATCGCCGGGGGCACGGCGGTCATCACTCTCGGCGCCGGGGAGAATCAGCAGAGCGAGGCGCAGGATCTCGCCGTTGTCCTGCGGTACGGTTCCCTCCCCATTGCCTTTGAACGCGACCAGGTGCAGAGCGTTTCGGCGACCCTCGGTGCGGACTCACTGCATTCCGGCCTCGTGGCCGGCCTCGCGGGTCTGATCCTCGTGGCGATCTACATGATTCTCTACTACCGGTCTTTGGGTGCGGTAACGATTCTCGGGCTGAGCGTGTTCGGTTCACTGATGCTGATCGTCCTCGGACTGCTCAGCAAGACCTCCGGGCTCACCCTCACCCTCGCCGGCGTGACCGCAATCGTGGTTTCGGTCGGCATCACCGCGGACTCGTACATCGTGTTCTATGAACGTATCAAAGAAGAACTCCATCGGGGCCGAACGATGCGCGCGGCGGTCGACGAAGGCTTCTCGAGAGCATTCCACACGATCCTCACCGCGGATACCGTCTCGTTCCTTGCCGCAGTGCTGTTGTGGCTGCTCGCCGTGGGTCCCATCAAGGGCTTCGCTCTCACACTGGGCATCGCGACGTTCCTCGACATCCTCGTTGCGTACTTCTTCACTCGAAATGCTGTCAGCATCATCTCCCATGGACCCCTGGGGGAGGGCGGTTTCTTCAGCATCCGTGCCGCTGCCGGCGGAGTGCGGGGGGAGGCATCATGAACTTCGTCACTCGTTTGTATCGGGGGGAGACCTCCTTCGACTTCGTCGGGGCAAAGCGGATGTGGTTGACGATGTCATCGTCGTTCGTGCTGGTCTCGCTCCTTGCGATCATCATCTTCGGCCTCAACTTGAGCTTGGATTTCAAAGGTGGCGTGGCCGTGGACGTCAACAACGTCGCCGGTGTCGACGTTGCGACGGTCCGGAACGCGTTGACCCCGCTCGGGCTCGCCGATGCGAAGATCCAGATGCTCGCGGGTGGTGACGATATCCGGGTTCAGGTCGGCGCCCTGAGTCCAGAAGAATCCCGCGCGTTCCAGGAAGCAGTCGCCGCTGTTTCAGGAGTATCACTCGCCGAGGTATCCGTGGAGGAGGTCGGGCCGACCTTCGGCGCGGAAATCACCAAGCGTGCGGTTATCGCGCTCGTCGTGTTCCTCGCAGCAGTTGTCCTGTTCATGACGTGGCGACTCGAATGGAAGATGGCCGTCTCCGGTATCACCGCGCTTTTCCACGACTTGATCATCACGTTTGGTGTCTACGCCCTCACACGATTCGAGGTGACACCCGCAACCATCATCGGTGTGCTGACGATTCTCGGATACTCGTTGTACGACACCGTCGTGGTGTTCGACAAAGTGAAGGAGAACATCGAGGAGTTGCACACCGAGCGAATGACGCTGACAGAACTCGTCAACCGTTCGATGAACCAGGTGCTCATGCGGTCGATCAACACGTCGTTGACGAGCCTTCTGCCGGTGGGGAGCCTGTTGTTTGTCGGCTCGTTCCTCCTTGGTGCCCACACACTTCGTGACTTCGCTCTCGCCCTGTTCGTCGGAATCGCAGCCGGCACGTATTCCTCGATAGGGGTCGCCTCGCCGATCCTCGCAACGTGGAAAGAACACGAAGACGAATGGGCGCGAGTGCGTCGCCGCAAAGAGCGCGGGAGAGGTGATGGAACCCCCCGGCGAGCGAAGGCAACCGTCGTCGAGACTACCGACACGGCCCCGAAGCCTTCGCAGGGGGCTCCGAGGCGTCAGAGTGGGGCCGCCCCGCGGCCGCCGAAGAAGGGGAAGAAGGGCCGCCGGCGCTAGGAACCTGTGGCGCACTGCGCGGCACGCGTCTCGACAGTGCTGAGGAGTTCAGCCACCACACCAGCTTCCAGCCGCCGACTCTCGCGTTCTCAGCCTTCAGCAGGAGCCGCGACGGTCGCCCTACGGTCTTGGGTCTCCGCCATGCCGCGATACTGAAGACTGTGTACTGAGTACTGACCACTGAGTGCGCGAGCAGAGCGGGCCCGTGCGGTACACTTCGTCGGTGAAGAATCGATCCTTTGTCGACTTGATCCGTGATATCCCCGACTTCCCGAAGCCGGGAGTGCTGTTCAAGGACATCACCCCCGTGCTTGCAGATCCGGAAGCGTTCGCCGAGTTGGTGGATGATCTGTGCGCTCCGTACAAAGTAGGAACGATCGACAAGGTGGCGGGCATCGAAGCTCGCGGCTTTATCCTGGCCACTCCCGTCGCGGAACAGCTCAAGGCAGGATTCGTCCCGATCAGGAAACCGGGGAAGCTGCCCGCAGAGATCATCCGACAGACCTACGAACTCGAGTACGGCACAGACGCGCTCGAGATGCATCGCGACGGTGTGAATCCGGGTGACCGGGTACTGATCGTCGATGACGTTCTGGCAACAGGCGGGACGGCCGCCGCCGCCATCCGTCTCGTGCAGCAGCTCGACGCGGAGGTCGTTGGTGTGGCCGTGTTCATAGAATTGGGATTCCTGAGAGGGCGGGCATCTCTCGACGACGTGGGACTCCATGCCCTCGTCACGTATGACTGATCCGACCGATGAGGGGTTGGATCGGATTCTGAGCGCGTACGCCGCGCACCACCCGAAGGGTGACAGTGAGGTCATCCGAAGGGCATACGAGTTGGGCAAGCGGCAGCACGAAGGCCAGATACGTCAGACGGGTGATCCATACTTCACTCATCCGGTTGCCGTGACCGAGATCCTGGCGGACTACGGCCTCGATACGGAGACGCTATGCGCAGCCCTGTTGCACGATACCGTCGAAGACACGGACCTGACTCTCGAAGACGTGCGGGAACAGTTTGGAGATGAGGTCGCCTCCCTCATCGATGGAGTGACCAAACTCGACCGCATCAAGTTCGGTTCGCGTGAGGAGGCACAGGCGGCCACGATCCGCAAGATGGTTATCGCTCTGGCGAGAGACGTACGTGTGCTGCTGATCAAGCTGGCAGATCGGTTGCACAATCTGCGCACGATCTGGCCATTCCCCGAAGAGAAGCAGCAGCGAATCGCCAGAGAGAGCCTCGACGTGTACGCACCGCTCGCTCATCGTCTTGGGGTCCAAGACATCAAACACGAGATGGAGGACCGCTGTTTCGCGATCCTGTATCCCCGGCGCAACGCGGAGATCAAGGCCCTGCTGAAGCAGCGTGCCCCGCAGCGCGACGCGTACCTCGACGTGGTCATCGGAGAAGTGAAGCAGTTGATGAAGGACGCCCATGTCGATGGCGAGGTCACAGGTCGTCCGAAGCACGAATACTCGATATATCGCAAGATGGTCAACAGCGGGCTTCCATTCGAGCGCATCCACGATCTGATCGGGATCAGGGTGATCGTGGACGGCGTGCGGGACTGCTACGCGGTCCTTGGCTTGGTGCATGCAACTTGGCCGCCGGTGCACGGTCGGTTCAAGGACTACATCGCCATGCCCAAGTTCAACCTCTACCAAAGCTTGCATACGACGGTGATCGGCCCTGGCGGGGGGCCGCTCGAAGTGCAGATCAGGACCCGTGAGATGCACGAACGGGCGGAGTTCGGCATTGCCGCGCACTGGCGTTATAAGGAGGGACGATCGGCAGACACCCTCCCGTGGATGGCCGACCTGCGATTCCTCCAGGACGAGTACGAGGATCCAAACGAGTTCCTCGCAGGACTCAAGCTCGACCTCTATCAGGACGAGGTGTTCGTGCTCACGCCCAAGGGAGACGTGAAAACGCTGCCGAAAGGAGCGACACCCGTCGACTTTGCGTACAGGGTTCACACAGAGGTCGGACACCGGTGCGTGGGTGCCAAGGTGAACGGACGGTTGGTGCCACTCGACACGAGGCTCGAGTCGGGCGACATCGTCGAGATCGTCACGTCGAAAGCACAGGATGCCGGACCGAGCAGGGACTGGCTGGCCTTTGTCCGCACGTCGAGGGCACGGGCGAAGATTCGCCAGTGGTTCGGCAAGGAGCGTCGAGGAGCGGCTCTCAGCGATGGACGCGAAGCGGTGCTCACGCTCTTGCGAAAAGAGGGCCTCGGGCTGCACGCCAACCAAAGGGACGAGCTTCTCGCTTCTGTGGCAGAGCGTCTGGGCCAACGAGACGTGGAGTCGCTTTTCGTCGCGGTCGGTGAAGGGACTGTGGCCGGTTCGACCGTAGTCGCCCGGCTCCTGCGGCTCGCTCGCCCTGAAGAAGAAGAGGCCGCGGAAGCGGCGGCTTCCGAACTTGCCCCGATGAGACCTGGGCCGGACGCGGGCGTCGGAGTGATCGTCGAGGGACTCGACGACGTGTGGGTGCGGATAGCTCGCTGCTGCGCACCGCTACCCGGTGACGACATCGTCGGCTTCGTCACCGTCGGGCGAGGCGTGTCCGTGCATCGCTCGGACTGCACGAACATCGCGTCACTGGGAAAAGAACGCATGATCGATGTCAGTTGGGCACCCGACAGAGTGGGGCGCTTTTCGGTGTGGATCCAGATCGAAGCCCTCGACCGTCCCCGGTTGTTGCGCGATGTCACCGAACGGATCTCCGACGTCGGCGGTGACATTCGGGCCTCCTCTTCGACGACGAGCAGAGATCGAACCGCAGTCTTGCGGTATGAGGTCGAGTTGTCCGATCCCGGCCAGGTGGATCGTCTCATCGACGGGCTGCGTGGCATCGAGGGTGTCTATGACGCCTATCGCCTGGTTCCACGGACGAGTGACTAGTGGGTGGTGAACCCCCGACTCTGTGAACCCTGGGCTCGTAGGTACCCCAGGGGCGCGTACGAGCCCAGGGTTCAGTGGGGGGACACCGGGGGCGCTACGCTCTCGTGCCATGTTGATCGCTTCGGACACCCTGTGGTACGCGCAGACGAACACGTACGTGATCGCCCCCGACGTGGGAGGACCCGCCGTCATCATCGATGCTCCACCGGAGCCGGAGACGATCCTCGCGTCGGTGGCCCGTTACGACCTGACACCGGTCGCCCTCTTGCTGACCCATGGGCACGTCGATCACACAGGCGGAGCGGGAGTCATCGTCGACCGGACCGACGCGACGGCCTATGTCCATCCCGACGACGACTTTCTGACACTTCACCCACTCGAGCAACTGAGGGTCCTCTTCGGGATGACGCCGGACGGGGAGTTCGCTCCGCCGCGGCGGTTCGAACAGCTCGTAGACGGCGCGCTTCTGCACGTTGGGGGGCTGGAGATCGAGGTTCTGCACACGCCGGGTCACACTCCGGGGCACTGCTGCTTCCTGCTGCAAGACACTCTGTTCTCCGGAGATCACCTCTTTGCAGGTTCGATCGGCCGGACAGACCTACCGGGTGGCGACATGGAGACACTTCTGGAAAGCATGAAGGCCAAGATCCTGCCGCTGCCGGACGACACCACGGTGTATCCGGGGCACGGTCCCGCGACTACGATGCGTGCCGAACGCCGCAGCAACCCGTTCCTCCGGAACCTCCGATGATACGCGCACCCAAAGGCACCGACGACATTCTTCCTCCCGTTTCACGGATATGGCGGAGGCTCCTTCGCGCGTGGGACGACCTGACCGAGCGGTATGGATACGACTTCACCATCACGCCGACGTTCGAAGCCACCGAGGTGTTCTCGCGCGGCGTCGGTGAAACGAACGAGATGGTCGAGAAGCAGATGTACACCTTCGTCGACAAGGGCGGACGCTCACTCACCCTGCGACCCGAAGGAACGGCATCGATCATGCGAGCCCACCTCCAGGCAGGGGGCGTCGGAATCCGCAAGGCGGCATATTGGGGACCGATGTTCCGGTACGAGCGTCCGCAGGCGGGCCGTCGGCGCCAGTTCTACCAGCTCGGCGTCGAGTACATCGGGACTGCGTCGCCGCTCGCAGATGCGGAGGTCATCGAACTCGGCTACCGCTATCTCGTTGCTGCGGGTGTGACCGAGGTGGAGGTCGCTGTGAGCTCGATCGGCGACAGTGCCTGCCGCCCCGCCTACCTCGAGCGTTTGCGTTCCTATCTGCGAGAACGCGAGGACCGGCTGTGTGCGGATAGCCGGAGCCGGATTGCATCCAATCCCATGCGTGTGCTCGACTGCAAAGTCTGCAAACCGGTTCTTGGAGACGCTCCGGCACCGGTCGATGACCTGTGTGACGACTGTCGACAGCACTATGACCAGGTCAAGAAGACGCTGGGCGCACTCGACATCCCGTATCGCGAAGACCCGCACCTGGTGAGGGGGCTCGACTACTACACGCGGACCGCGTTCGAGTACATTGCCACCGGGCTGGACACGGCCCAGAATGCGGTTGGTGGGGGAGGCCGCTACGACGGACTCGCGGAGACCCTCGGGGGAAACTCGATTCCCGGTGTGGGGCTTGCGATGGGCCTTGACCGCATCGTGCTCGCGTCCGGCCGCGACAAGATGGACGGCGAGTTGGACGTGTTCATCGTTGTGGCACATCGGCCGTTGGAAGACGATGGGGTTCGTCTGGCGTCGGAGCTGCGTGAGCAGGGTTACAGGGTCGACTTCGACCCGGAGGGAAGATCGGTGAAAGCCCAGTTCAAGATCGCATCGCGTCGTGGGGCGGCGAGAGTCCTCGTGGTGGGCGAGGAATGGGAACGGGGGGTTGTGACGGCGAGAGACATGAAGACGGGGGATCAACGAGAGGTCCTCATCGAGGAGGTTTCGGAATGGCTGAGCTAGACGGCGTGTACCGCAACGCGTATGCCGCGGAAGTGACGGCGGAGCGTGCCGGGGAGACCGTCCGGCTGGCCGGCTGGGTGAGCCGCCGTCGCGACCACGGGGGAATCGTGTTCATCGATCTGCGGGACGCCACGGGGATCGTTCAGGCGGTGATGGACCCGGAGCAACTTCCCGCCGCGCATCAGCTGAAGATGGAGTATGTCATCTCGGCGGAAGGGCAGATACGCAAGCGCCCGGAAGGCACCGAGAATCCCGACATGCCCACCGGTCAGGTCGAGATCACCGTTTCGGGATTGGAGATCTTGTCTCCGGCCGACACCTTGCCGTTCATGATCGACGACCGGGTCGACGTGGACGAACTCATCCGGCTCGAGTACCGGTACCTGGACCTTCGTCGGCCGAGAATGGCCGCGAACCTGCGTGCCCGCTCGACCGCCCTGAGGGCCATGCGTAGAGTGCTGGACGAACGGGGCTTCATGGAGGTCGACACGCCGACCTTGATTCGTTCCACCCCTGAGGGTGCCCGTGACATGCTGGTTCCTTCACGGCTCCGAAAGGGATCGTTCTACGCGCTGCCGCAGTCTCCCCAGCTGTTCAAACAGTTGCTCATGGTCGCGGGCGTCGACCGTTACTACCAGATCGCCCGCTGCTATCGAGATGAGGACTTCCGGAGTGACCGCCAGGTGGAGTTCACCCAGCTCGACGTCGAAGGCGCGTTCTGGGGCCGCGAAGGTGTCTTTGCGACCTTCGAGGCGGTGGTCGTGGAAGTCGTGCGACTCCTGCGCGGGTCCGCTCCGACCATCCCGTTTCCCCGCATGACCTGGCAGGAGGTCATGGATACCTACGGTACGGACAAGCCGGATCTTCGCTTTGGGATGCAGATCCATGATTTGGGTGCCGTGTTCGCCGACTCGGGCTTCGGTGTGTTCTCGTCCGTGCTGGCACAGGGCGGCAGCATCAAAGGCATCAACGCCGGCAAGCAGGGACTCTCCCGATCCGGCTTGGACGGTCTGGTCGAGAGGGCCAGGCAGCTGGGAGCGAAGGGTCTGGTGTGGCTCATCGTGGAGGAAGCCGGCCTTCGGTCGCCCGTCGCCAAGTTCCTCTCCGAGGACGAACAATCCGGCCTGATCGCCGAACTCGGTGCAACCGAAGGCGATCTTCTGCTGCTGGCCGCCGACACGCCCCGTATCGCATCCGCAGTGCTGGGACAACTGCGCATCGACCTCGGCGCGCCGGAAGGACACGACGAGTTGTCGTTCTTGTGGGTGACGGACTTCCCGGTCTTCGAAGTCGGAGACGGCGGAACCCTTGCACCGGCCCACCACCCGTTCACCGCGCCGCTCGATGTCGATGAGATGCGTAACACGCCCGAAACGGCCATCTCGCAATCGTACGACCTTGTGCTCAACGGTTCGGAGCTCGGATCCGGCAGCGTGAGGATTCACGATCCTTCCGTGCAGCGGCAGGTGTTCGAGATCCTCGGGATCACGGATGAAGATGCCGACCGGCGGTTCGGCTGGTTCGTGAAGGGCCTACGGTTCGGAACGCCGCCGCATGCAGGCTTCGCTCTGGGAGTCGACCGTCTGCTCGCGTTGCTGCGGCAAGAGCGATCGATTCGTGAAGTCATCCCGTTCCCGAAAACCCAAACGGGGCTCGACCCGATGAGCGGATCGCCGACCCCTGTGGACGACACCCAACTGAAGGAGCTCGGGGTGGAACTGCGCCCGGAAGTGAAGGCGGAACTCGACGGCTGAGATGGACGACCTGTTCGCAGCCCACCGGTCAGAAGTGAAGTCCAAGGTGGCTCCACTCGCATCCCGTATGCGCCCTGCGACCCTCGACGAAGTCGTTGGCCAACCACATCTGGTGGGTCCTGGTGCAGCCTTTCGTCGTCTGCTCGAAGCCGGCCGGCCGATCTCCATGATTCTGTGGGGTCCGCCCGGAACGGGGAAAACGACACTTGCACGGCTGGTCGCGGGGACTTCGGGCGCCCGGTTCGAACAGCTCTCCGCGACGGCCGCCGGAGTCAAGGACGTGCGACGGATTCTGCTCGAAGCAGAGCGTAGGCTCGGTGAGGAAAGCCGTAGGACGGTGCTGTTCCTCGATGAGATGCATCGTTTCTCGAAGTCGCAACAAGACGCGCTGCTGCCCGGCGTCGAGGACGGCACGATCATCCTCGTGGGCGCGACCACGGAGAACCCGTTCTTCGAAGTGAACTCCCCGCTGATTTCTCGGGCCAGCTTGTTCCGTCTCGAGAAGATCGAACCGGAGGAGCTTGGAGTGTTGATCGACCGGGCAATCTCCGACTCGGAGCGAGGATTGGGTGACAGCGGTATCAGCCTGGAGGCTGAGGCTCGGAGGGCGCTCACCGAACGTGTCGGCGGAGATGCCAGGGCGGCACTGAACGCTCTCGAGATCGCGGCTTCGCTCGCGCTTGGCGCGAAGCGAGTCGAAGTCAGCCGGGACGATGTGGCAGAGGCCCTGCAGCGTCGCATCGTCCTGTACGACAAATCGGGCGATCGCCACTACGACGTGATCTCCGCATTCATCAAGAGCTTGCGAGGATCCGACCCGGACGCCGCCCTGTACTGGCTGCACACCATGCTCGTGGCAGGCGAAGATCCCGAGTTCATCATGCGCAGGATGATCGTCTTCGCGTCCGAGGACGTTGGTCTGGCCGACCGGCACGCGTTGCCCATCACGATTGCCGCCTCGCGGGCCCTCGCCTACACGGGACTTCCCGAGGCTACCTACGCGTTGACGCACGCAGCGCTCTACCTTGCCACTGCCGTCAAGTCCAACACGGTCGCCGTCTCGATTCGCAAGGCACGCGCCGCAGTCGAGGAGACCGCAGGTGCGGACGTGCCGGCCCACCTTCGGTCCGCCGCGTACCCCGGAGCGAAGGAGCTGGGTCACGGCGTCGGATACCGCTATCCGCACGACTACGAAGAACACGTCGTCGCCCAGCAGTACCTTCCCGACGAGGCGGTCGAGCGTGAGTTGTTCACTCCCGTCGATCAGGGAGACGAAGCCGGTATCAGAGAGCGCGTCGCATCATGGCGACGGTTCCTCAGAGGCAAGTGACGACGGGCAACGTGGCGCAAGTGACACGCAGCTCTCTGCACTAACCTGCCTGCCATGATGGTGAGGCTGTGGTGGTTCCTGCTCGGCGCAGGCTCGGGAGCGTGGGGCACGATCTGGCTACTGAAGCGCATGCAACGAGCACGAGCGGCTTTGGCTCCGGCGAACCTTGCGAGACAGAGCGCGCTGACGGTCGCCGATGTCCTTGCAGCCGGAGGCAAACGTCTGAGAGCCCGCTGAGCAATGTAAGGCGCGCATCTCGACGGTGTGCCGAGGACCTCGGTCAGGAAGCCGGCTTCGGACGGCCGGCTTCCAGCGGGAATCGCGACGTTCGCCCTACGGTCTTGACGCCGGGTAGGTCGCGGTACGAAATACGAAGTACGAAATACCCGGTACCGACATCACCCAGCAGACTCCTGACGGCTGACCGCTAACCTGGACGTTTCATGGAATCCACACTCATACGCTCATCATTTCTGCGCTTCTTCGAAGAGAGAGACCACGTCGTTCGTCCTTCGGCGTCGCTGATTCCCGTCGATCCCACCCTCTTACTCACCAACGCCGGCATGGTTCCGTTCAAACCGTATTTCCTCGGGGAGGAACCGCCGCCGTTTCCGAGAGCGGTGTCGGTGCAGAAGAGCTTCCGGACGGTCGATATCGACATCATCGGGACCACGGCTCGTCACTTCACGTTCTTCGAGATGCTGGGGAATTTCAGCTTTGGGGACTACTTCAAGGAGAAGGCGATCCCCTACGCATACGAACTCGTCACCGAAGTGTTCGACATCGACCCGGAGCTGCTGTGGTTCACGGTGTACGAGACCGACGACGAGGCTGCCGAAATCTGGATCGACGGCGTGGGCGTTCCTCCCCACAGGGTGCAGCGCAGGGGAAAGGACAACTTCTGGCAGATGGGTGTGCCGGGCCCCGCCGGCCCATGCTCGGAGATCTTCTTCGATCGCGGCCCTCGGTACGGTGCAGATGGCGGCCCGGCGGTCGACGAGGAGCGCTTTATCGAGATTTGGAACCTCGTGTTCATGCAGAACGTCCAGGATCGCCCCTACCACGTCATCGGGGACCTTCCGGCCAAGAGCATCGACACCGGCATGGGACTCGAACGCGTAGCGATGGTATTGCAGGGCACGGAGACCGTTTTCGACATCGACACGGTTCGACCGGTGCTCGCGGTGGCCGAGCGCCACGCCGGAGTCGAATACGGCCAGGACCCTCTCACGGACGTGTCTCTGCGAGTGCTGGCCGATCACGGCAGATCGATGACGGTGCTCATCGCAGACGGGGTCGTGCCTTCGAACGAAGGTCGTGGCTACGTGCTGCGCCGGGTCCTTCGAAGAGCGGTGCGTCACGCATGGAGACTCGGTGGCAAGGGCGCTGTGACTCCTGATCTCGTCGAAGCGACGATCGATGTACTCGGCGACAGCTATCCAGAACTGCTCGAGAAGAAGAGCTTCATCCAGGATGTGGTGAGCCGGGAGGAAGAGCGGTTTCGTCACACGCTCGCCTCGGGCCACAATCTGCTCGATCAGGCGCTCACGAGCCTGCAGCGCGGAGACAACCTCTCTGGCTCGGTGGCATTCAAGTTGCACGACACGTATGGCTTTCCTGTCGAGCTCACCACAGAGATTGCGGGAGAGCAGGGTGTCGAGGTCGATCTGGAGGCGTTCGAGAGCGAGATGGCCGAGCAGAGGGCCCGGGCTCGGTCCGCATGGCGGGGAGGCGAGGAGGCTGCCGACGCCGGCTCCTACCGGCGGCTCCTCGACAGGGTCGGGCCGTCCGAGTTCCTCGGATACCACGACCTGATCGCACCTGCCTCGGTGGTCGGCATTGTCAGGGACGGCGAGTCTCTGGAGGTCGCGGCGAAAGGCGAGACCGTGGAGGTTTTCCTCGACCGGACGCCGTTCTACGCCGAATCCGGGGGGCAGGTCGGCGACAAGGGCCTTCTCGAGAGTGAAGGCTTTCGAGGTGTGGTCTTCGACACGCAGCAGGCGGTACCTGGACTCACCTCGCACCACGTCAAGGTGACGAAAGGCCGCCTCCAGGTAGGCCAACGCATCGAGGCGATGGTGGACTCGGCTCGGCGTGAGGCAATCTCCAAGAGCCACACCGGGACCCACATCCTTCACTGGTCGTTGCGTGAGGTGCTGGGTGAGCACGTTCACCAGGCAGGATCGCTGAATGAAGCCGGGCGTCTTCGGTTCGACTTCAGCCACTACGGCGCTCTGTCGCAAGAGGAGTTCTCCGAAGTTGAGCGACTCGCGAATGAACGAGTGATCGCCAACCCGGCCGTGCGAGCCTTCACGACCAGCATGGACGAAGCCCGGGGCCTGGGGGCGCTGGCGTTCTTCGGCGACAAGTACGGAGATGTCGTCCGTGTGGTCGAGATCGGCGATTTCTCGAAGGAATTGTGCGGTGGCACGCACACTCAGAGCGCAGGTCAGATCGGTCCGCTCATCATCCTGGGCGAGTCGTCGATCGGCTCGAACCTGCGCCGCGTGGAGGCATACTCGGGTGACAACGCCTATGAGTATCTGGCCGGACTGCGACGGCGCCTGGGCGAGACCGGCCAGATACTCAGGTCCAAACCTGAAGACGTTCCATTGCGGGTCAGGCAGTTGCTCGATCGGACGCGACACCTCGAGGAAGAGCTTTCCGCGTTGCGCTCGAAACTGGAAGCGGAGGAAGCCCAGGTCCTCGTCGCAGACGCCACCGAGATCGGAGGAGTGAAGGTCGTCGTGACCGCCCGGGAGGAGACTCCTCCGGGGCAGCTGCGAGCCCTGGCGTTGGAGATCCGCGACCGCCTTGGCAGTGGGGTCGTCGTCGTCGGCAGCAGCTACGGTGGCAAAGGAGCGCTCGTCGGTGTCGTCAGCAGGGACCTCGTCGCACGAGGTGTCTCGGCTTCCGAACTCATCCTGGCAGGCGCCCGCAAACTCGGCGGTGGAGGAAGCCGAGATCCCGAACTCGCTCAGGCCGGTGGTCCCAGAGGCGGGGAGCTGAGTGCAGCTCTCGACGCGGTCAGGGAAGCAGCCGGAGTGGCGTTGACCGGTCTCTGATGGGTCGCATCCTTGCCTTGGACTACGGAACCACCAGGATCGGCGTGGCGATCTCCGATGCTCTGCGAATCACGGCACAGCCCCTCGCAGTGGTTCCGTCCGAAGAATTCGAAGAGCGACTTCGAGAGCTGACCAAGGATCGTGACATCGACCTGGTCGTCGTCGGCCTGCCGACGTCCCTCGACGGCTCCGAGGGGCCATCGGCCGCCGGAGCACGGCGGCTCGCCGAGCGTGCCGGGGCGATCACCGGTGTCAGCGTCGAAATGGTCGACGAGCGGTTCACGACGACGGCTGCCGAGCGTGTGCTCATCGAAGGGAACGTCCGTCGTCGCCGTCGTAAGGAAGTCGTCGACAAAGTCGCCGCCGCGGTGATCTTGCAGGGCTATCTGGAGACTCTGCGATGAAGAGTGGAGTATCTCGAGCGGTCACGATCATCGTAACCGTCGTTGTGGTCGCCGTCGTTGCCGTCGTGGGGGGACGCAGACTTGCCACCTGGGCCGGAAGCCTGGGAAGACCGACCGACGTCACGGCTTCTTCGGACATTCAGGCAGGTGCGCCGGTCACCATCGAGGTTCCCGCGGGATCTTCTGCGCGGCAGATCGGAATCATCCTTGCAGAGAACGGGGTGGTGTCTTCGGCTCTCGCGTTCGAACTCGCTGTCAGGGGGTCGGGGGAGGCCGAGCGGCTTCAGGCGGGCACGTATCAGCTCGAGACCGGCATGACGGCGGGCGACGCCCTGAACGTTCTCTTGCGGGGGCCCGTCGTCGAGAGTTACCGGGTGACGGTTCCGGAAGGCCTGTGGGTGACCGAGATCCTTGACAGCCTTGCCGCGCAGACCGTGTACGACCGTGAGGATTTCGAAAGCGGACTCAGCAACGTCCACTCATCTCACGGGTATGGCGGAGGAGGTCTCGATTCGTGGGAGGGCGGCCTCTTTCCCGACACCTACGAGTTCGCCCCAGACGCTTCTGCAGAGGAGATCCTTCAGCGCATGGCGACGACGATGGACCGGCGAATCGAGTCCGTGGACTGGAGCGGCCTCGAGGCGCAGGACTTTACCGTGAAGGACGGTGTCATCATCGCTTCGATGATCGAGGCCGAAGCGAAGCTCGATGAGGATCGGCCGCTGATCGCCAGCGTCGTGTTGAATCGACTCGAGATCGGCATGCCGCTGCAGATCGACGCCACCGTGCTCTACGCCCTCGCTGAGCGGGGCAAGGTGCTCAGTTCCAAGGACCTGGAAGTCGACTCTCCCTACAACACTTATCGGGTGCAAGGACTCCCTCCGACACCCATCGGGGCCCCAGGGCTCGCCAGTTTGGAGGCAGCAGCCCATCCAGCCGAGAGTAAGTATCTGTACTACGTCTTGACGGACAAGGCCGGGGGACATTCCTTTGCGGCGACCTACGACGAGTTCCTCGCACTCAAAGCCCAGGCAAAGCGTGACGGGGTCATTCCTTGACGTACCAGGTACCCGGCACTTCGTATTCCGTACTTCGTCGATCGCCGGTAGCCGACTGCTGATGGTTGACGGCTGGTCGTGGTGCAAACCCCTCAAGCCCACCGACGCCGGCGCCGACACCTGAGTCGAGAGAGGAGGGTTCGGAATGTCGTTGAGCGGTGCGCTGGAGTCGTTTCCTGTGGTTGAAGTCCTCAAGCTCGCTGGTCGAACCGGGAAGACCGGCGTTCTGCGCGTCGACGCGCAGGGTCTCGAAGCACGAATGTACCTTGCCGAAGGGCAACTGAGTTTTGGAACGACCAGGCGCGACGAGGAGTTCCACAACAAGCTCGTCGACGCCGGGCTGGTCGACCCGAGAGCCTGGGTCGACGTTGAGCGAAGAGAGCGCAGCATCGCCGACATCCTGAGCGAAGGCGCAACGCAAGAACAGCTCTACGCGTTCATGCTCGACCAGATGGCCGACGTGCTGTTTCGTGTGCTGCGAGAGACGAGCGGTCGCTTCGCGTTCTCAGAAGATGTTGCCCCGCGGTTCGAAACGGGGGTCCTCCTCGATGTGGAGCAGTGCGTTAGCGAGGCGGAGCAGCGCCTCAGTCGATGGAAGGAAATCGAGTCGGTGATTCCAGGCGTGGCGTTCCATCTCAGCCTTGCACCGGACGCAGCAGACGGATCTCCGGTGCAGATCGACGCCCAGGAATGGCGCGTCCTCGCCAGTTTCGTCGGCAGTGGCACCGTCAAGGAGGCATCCAGACGGCTCGGCTGGTCCGAGTTCAGAGCTGCCGAACTCATGGCGGCCATGGTGCGTCGCAACATCCTCGTGGTCGCCGATCACAGGCCCGAAGGTCGCTACACCTACGGGGAGGACGGGTCTTCGCACACCAGATCGGGTGCCCCCACGATCGAAGTTCTCGGCCCGCGCCTTCCTGCCCCTCCCAAGGACGCAGACGAGGAACCAAAAGAGGAGCCAAAAGAGGAGTCAAAAGAGGAGTCAAAAGAGGAATCCGACTCCGAAGTGATTCGCTCCGCCCTGTCGGACATCGTCACGCCGTCTGAGCAGGAACCGCCGGCCGGACCGAAACGCCGCCGGACCCTCGGTGCCATCATTCGAGAGGCGGAGTGACATGGGTGAAGACCGATGACGAGTCGCAGCATGGTCCGCAAGGACTCGGGACATCTCGGCGCGCTACTCCTCGAAGAGGGAATCGTCACCCAAGAGGCGCTGGATCGAGGACTCGAGATCCACAACGAGGCCGGTTTGCCGCTCGCGCGGGTACTGCTGGATGAGCATCTGGTCGACGAGAGAGATCTTGTTCGCGTTCTCGCACGCTCCATCGGCCTGGACTTCGTGGATCTTCGTGAAGTCACGGTCGACCCTGCCGCCGCCTCCCTGATCGCAGAGTCGCTTGCCAGCCGTTACGCAGCGATTCCGATCGGTTTCGAGGACGACCGTCTCGTTGTGGCGATGGCGGACCCGGCGAATGTGCTTGCCATCGACGATATTCGTGCGATAACGGGTCGCGAAGTCATTCCGAAGGTGGCGACCCGTAGCGATGTCGACGAGGCGATTCGGAGGATGGCTGCGTTGGACACGTCGGTGTCGGACCTCGCCGAGCTTGCTGCGGAGGACTCGGTCGAAGCTCAGAGCCTGAACGCACTCGACGCGGCTGCCGACGAAGCGCCGGTCGTGAAGCTGGTCAACATGTTGATCACGAGAGCCTCCGCGGATCGTGCTTCCGACATCCACATCGAGCCGACCGAACGGGACCTCCGGGTGCGGTTTCGCATCGACGGCGTGCTGCACGAGATCATGCGAACGCCGCGATCGATCACCAACGCCGTTGTCAGCAGACTCAAGATCATGGCCGACATCGACATTGCCGAGCGGCGTCGGCCACAGGATGGTCGTATCAGCCTTCGCGTCAGCGGTCGCCAGCTCGACCTGCGCGTCTCTACGCTTCCCACGATCTACGGCGAGAAGGTCGTCATGCGTCTTCTCGATACCTCAACGGCTCTCCTCGAGCTCGAGGACCTCGGATTCTCGCCCTACACGCTCAAGGGATATGCCGCTTCCTACGAGAAACCATATGGAACGATCCTCGTCGTCGGTCCAACCGGGTCCGGGAAATCGACAACGCTGTACGCAACGCTCAACGTTCTCAACAAGACCGAGACGAACATCATCACCGTCGAGGATCCTGTTGAGTATCGACTGCCCGGCGTGAACCAGGTACAAGTCAACAGAAAAGCAGGGTTGACTTTCGCCTCCGGGCTTCGGTCCTTCCTCCGTCAAGATCCAGACGTGATGCTCGTCGGAGAGATCCGTGATACCGAGACCGCCTCGATCGCCATCGAATCTGCACTCACCGGGCACTTGGTGCTTTCGACGCTACATACGAACGACGCGCCTTCCAGCGTGAGCCGCCTGATCGAGATGGGAGTGGAGCCGTTCCTGGTCGGGTCCGCACTCGACTGCGTTCTCGCACAGCGTCTGGCGCGCCGGCTCTGTGAGAACTGCAGGGACGAATATGAACCGACCGAGGCGATCCTGGCACAGGCAGGATTCGATGAGGTCCCGAAGACACTGCAAAGGCCTGTCGGCTGCAAAATGTGCTCCAACACGGGCTATCGAGGGCGAGTCGCGGTCCACGAACTGATGACCGTGACCGAAGAAATCGAGCGTCTCGCAGTGGAGCGTGTGTCCACCGATGTTCTCAAGAAGGCGGCGATCTCGGCAGGGATGCGGACTCTCCGCCAGGACGGCATGGTGAAGGTTGCCGCGGGCGTGACGTCACTCGAGGAGATCCTTCGAGTCGTGGTGTGAATCGTTCAAGGAGCGTTTGGTTGTCGCCGAAGCTCCTGTGAGAAGGAGAAACCAGTGAGCGGAGCATCGCGAAAACTTGGAGAGCTGCTCGTTGACGGTCGTCTGCTATCACGTGACGCACTCGAGGCGTTTCTCGAAGAGGAAGCGGCCACCGGACTTCCGCTCGCCAAACTACTCGTCGAGGGGGACCACGTTCGAGAGGAGGACGTGCTTCAGGCAGTCGCCTCCCGTGTCCACATGCCATATGTCGATCTGGATGAGATCTTCATCGATCCTCGAGTAGCCGGGCGTCTGGAAGCATCCAAGGCCAGGTCTCTCGTGGCCGTTCCGGTCGAGGAGGCGGATGCGTCATTGGTCGTCGTGGTCGCCGATCCATTCGGGGAGAGCATTCACTCTGAACTCGAAGAGGCGGTCCAAGGTCCGGTGACACTCGGCCTGGGAACGCGAGCCGCGATTCATCGTGCACTGGACTCGATCCACGGACCGATCGAAGAGGCCAGCGTGCCGGATCCCGGGCGCGAACCAGTCATCAGCGACCTGCTCGCCTACGTGATCGACCACGAGGCGTCAGACTTGCACCTGGCCGTCGGAGTCCCGCCGCAGGTCCGAATCAACGGTCACCTCCGGCCGATCCCTGGTTACGAGGCGCTGCCGCCTGCCACGTTGCGCCGTCTCATCTACGGGATCCTCACCGAGCGCCAGCGTGAGAAGCTGGAAGAAACTCTGGAACTCGACGGTTCGCATCCGCTGCCAGGTCGCGGGCGCTTCAGGATGAATGTCTTCTTTCAGCGGGATTCGGTCGGCGCGGTCTTTCGTGCCATTCCCACAGAGGTCAAATCCCTGGCAGAGCTTGGCATTCCAAGAGTGGTCGACGAATTCGCCGACTACCAGCGAGGTCTCGTCCTCGTCACCGGTCCCACCGGATCGGGCAAGTCGACCACGCTGGCTTCGATCATCGACCAGATCAACGAGCGACGGTCGGCACACATCCTCACCGTCGAGGATCCGATCGAGTTCCTGCACCGGCACAAGAAATCGATCGTCAACCAGCGAGAGGTCGGCAACGACACACTCGGGTTCTCCCAGGCATTGCGTCACGCACTTCGCCAGGATCCGGATGTCATCCTGGTGGGGGAGATGCGGGACCTCGAGACGATCTCGACAGCGTTGACCGCGGCGGAGACGGGCCACCTCGTGCTGGCCACTCTGCACACGCAGGACGCGGCACAGACGATCGACAGGATCATCGATGTGTTTCCGGCTCATCAGCAGCAGCAGGTGCGGGTCCAGCTGGCAGCATCCCTCCAGGCGGTGATGACCCAGCAACTGATCGAGACGAGAGACGGAACGGCGAGAGTTCCGGCCGTCGAGATCCTCATCGCCACCCCTGCCATCCGAAACCTCATCCGTGAGACGAAAACGCACCAGATCGCAACCGCGCTTCAGGCGGGGGGGAAGTACGGCATGCAGACCATGGATCAGGCACTCGCCGCACTCGTCCGCAAGAACAAGATCACATTTGCTCAGGCGACCGAACGGTGCATGAACATCGAGGACTTGCAGCGGCTCGTCGGCAGAGTCGCATAGGAGGAAGTCATGGTTGCCACGTTCACCTACCAAGTTCGGGACGAACAAGGGCATTTGCATTCCGGCGAACTCGAGGCGGGTTCATCGGGAGCGGCGGCCAAGGCCCTCCGGGAGCGTGGGTACACGCCCCTGTCCCTGGAAGAGAAGAAACAATCCGCCCTCCAGAAAGAGATCACGATCCCCGGTCTCGGGGGGCACATCAAAGCGAAGGAAGTCGCGGTGTTCTCCCGGCAATTCGCGACGATGATCAACGCCGGCCTCTCGCTCCTTCGGTCGCTCGATATTCTCGCCGAACAAACGCCCAACAAGGTGTTCGCTCAAGCCATCAGGGATGTCAAGACCGACGTGGAGAAGGGGAGGAGCCTCTCCGAGGCGATGCAACGTCACCCGAAAGCGTTCAACCGGCTCTATGTGGCGATGGTTCGTGCCGGAGAGATCGGAGGCGTTCTCGACACCACGCTGCTCCGGCTGGCCGATTCGCTCGAACGACAGGTGGAGATGCGGGGCAAGATCAAGTCGGCGATGACCTACCCGGTCGCCGTGCTCGGCCTTGTCGTTCTCATCCTGACGGCGATGCTGATCTTTGTCGTCCCCATGTTCGAGAGCATGTACGCAGACCTCGGTGGCACGCTTCCCTTGCCGACCAGGATTCTCCTCGGCGTGTCTGGATTCACTGTGTCGAACTGGTACATCATCTTTGGAATCACGCTCATTGGAGCCTACGGCTTTCGACGCTGGGTGAGTTCAGAGCAAGGCAGGTTCCTCTTCGACCAGATCAAGCTGCGGCTGCCGATCTTCGGTGAGCTCACCCGGAAGAGCTCGATTGCTCGGTTCTCGGAGACTCTGGCGTCCCTGACCAGAACGGCGGTCCCGATCCTGCAGGCAATGGACATCGTGGCCGACACCGCCGGCAACGCAGTTGTCGCGAAGGCCATCCGGGATGTGCAAGCCTCGGTGAAAGAAGGCGAGTCCCTCGCTGGACCGCTGTCGGAGCATCCGATCTTTCCGCCGATGGTGGTACAGATGCTGGCAGTCGGTGAAGAGACCGGAGCGCTGGACACGATGCTCGACAAGCTCGGAGAGTTCTACAACGCCGAGGTGAACGCAACAGTCGACAGCCTCACGTCGTTGCTCGAGCCGTTGCTGATGGTCGTGCTCGGCGGGTCCGTAGGGACGATGATCATCGCCTTGTACATGCCGATGTTCAATCTCATCAACCTGGTTCAATAGCATTCAACGTCTGTGCCAAACCCCGCTTTGCGGGGTTCCGTCGCGTCCATCGGACGCGCCAGGGTTGCTGCCTTTCCCAGGAGACCTGCTCCACCATTTCCTCCCCCAGCGAGGGCTCTGGCGAGCGTTGGGGGAGGTGTCCTCGGGGTTCTGGCCGAGGACGGAGGGGGTCCTGGCGAGCGTTGGGGGAGGTGTCC
>JAACED010000012.1 GCA_011682695.1 Gammaproteobacteria bacterium | reverse complement strand
CCGTGGGCACGCTTGGAATCGGCCTGTACCGCGACGATCTCGCCGCACGCCCAAGGGCGTCGCTGTTCCGTACCGCGATGCCGCTCGACATCAGTGGATGGACGGTCGTGCTCGTCGATGATGTCCTGTATACCGGTCGTACGATCAGGGCCGCGCTCGACGCCTTGACGGACCTGGGCCGCCCCGCCGCAGTACAGCTCGCCGTACTGATCGACCGCGGTCACCGTCAGATTCCCATCCGAGCAGACTACGTGGGCAAGAACCTGCCGACCTCGGAGGATCAGCGCGTCACGGTGCGGTTGAGCGAGATCGACGGTGAGGACGGCGTATGGATCGAGGGGGGCCCATGAAGCACTTCCTCACCACCGACACACTTTCCCGGGATGAGATGGACAGCCTTCTCGACCTGTCCGACGAGTTCGTAGATGTACTTTCGAGACCGATTCCCAAGGTCCCGGCGCTGCGGGGTCGGACAGTGGCGATGCTCTTCTTTGAGCCCTCCACGCGTACCCGCATGTCGTTTGAGCGAGCAGCGAAGGCGCTTTCGGCGGACACGATGAGTTTCTCCCCCGGCACCTCTTCTCTCTCGAAGGGCGAGAGCCTCAAAGACACGGCACTGACCATCAAGGCGATGGGAGCGGAGGCGCTGGTCGTGCGGCACAAAGCAACGGGGGCTCCGTGGCGAATCGCGGAGTGGACCGGTCTGCCCGTCCTCAATGGCGGAGATGGGGCGCACCAGCATCCGACCCAGGCCCTGCTCGACGCGCTCACCATTCGCCGGCACTTCGGGACACTCGACGGACTCCGTATCGCCATCGTCGGAGACATCAGACACTCTCGCGTCGCTCGATCCGACATCTCCACCTTCTCGACACTGGGCGCCCAGGTGACACTCGTGGGACCGAGCACACTGCTTCCGGTGGATCTGACGGGCTGGCCGGTCGAGACTGCGGAGGGCATCGACGACGTTCTCGATTGCGACGTCGTGTATTTGCTGAGAATCCAGACCGAGCGCGGTGGGGCCTCGGTCCTTCCCTCTCTGCCCGAGTACGTGAGCAGATTCGGTATGACCAGGGAACGTTTCGCGAAGATGCCGGACCATGCCGTGGTGATGCACCCTGGGCCGATGAACCGCGGAGTGGAAATCGCTCCTGAGGTTGCCGATCACGAACGGTCGCTCGTGCAACCCCAGGTAGCGAACGGAGTTGCGGTCCGAATGGCGGTTCTGTTCCGTCTCCTCGGAGGGGAGGTTGCTGATGCGTGAACTCTTACTGCAGGGCGGTGTCGTTCTCGGACCGGATGGGCCCGCTACGGCAGATGTGCTGATTCGCGAAGGACGAGTGGTCGAGGTGGGTGATCACCTGCGTGCGGAGCGGGTGATCGATTGTGAAGGTGCGCTTGTCGGTCCAGGGTTCGTGGACCTTCATGTTCATTTTCGTGAGCCCGGCCAGGAGTGGAAGGAAGACATTGAAAGTGGCTCCAGGGCGGCCGCCGCCGGCGGCTTCACGGCCGTCGTGGCGATGGCGAACACCGAGCCGGCGACCGATGCAGGACACCTTGCACGCTATATCCAGGAACGGGGCAGGGAAGTCGGCCTCGTGGAGGTGATCCCTGCAGGGGCGATCACACTCGGCCGCAACGGCGAGCACCTCGCTCATCTCGACGAACTGTGGAAAGCCGGTGTGCGACTCTTCTCCGACGATGGGGATGCCGTACAGGACGCCGGACTTCTGCGCCACGCCATGGAGTACATCTCGGACCTCGGCGGGACGGTCGCCCAACACGCCGAGGATCCCGGATTGACTCGCAACGCTCACATGCACGAGGGTGCCGTCTCTTCGAGGCTCGGGATGCCAGGTATCCCTTCTCTCGCAGAGGAAACGATCGTTGCGAGGGACCTCGCGCTCGTTCAACTCACCGGCGTCAGATACCACGTACAGCACGTGTCTACGGCCGGCACGGTCGAGTTGGTGCGAACGGCGAAACGTCGAGGTCTCCCGGTGACCGCGGAGGCCACTCCGCATCATCTCGCCCTGGATCACACCGAGATCGAACGGATGGACGCCGCATACAAGATGTACCCGCCGCTTCGGAGTCCAGAGGACGTAATCGCCGTCGGCGAGGCCCTGCGTGACGGTACGATCGACGCGGTGGCGACCGACCATGCACCGCACGCGGCAGCAGAAAAGGACGTTCCGTTCGAAGAAGCGCCGCGGGGTGTGATCGGGCTCGAGACGGCCGCGGCGGTAGTGCAGACGTTCGTCGCGCCGGATCCGGTCTCCTTGTTCGAGAGGATGTCGGTGGCGCCGGCCAAGATTGCAGGGCTCGCCGAACACGGCCGGTGGCTGGAGCCCGGAGCGGTGGCCAACGTCGTCGTGTTTGCTCCCGATGTCCAATGGACTCCCCGGCGATTCGTCTCGCGGTCGGAGAACTCTCCATTCCTGGGACGAACGCTGACGGGTCGCGTGATGGCAACGGTGCACAACGGCGACGTGACCTACCGGTCGGAGTGATGTCTCCATCGGTCGATACGAGAACCAGGTTGGGTCCTGTGCCTCTTGATACGCCGTTGATCGCCGCGGCGGGCACGTTCGGAGCAGTTGTCGATTTTGCAGCGGTGGCTGCTCTGCAGGTATATGGAGCTGCGGTGGCCAAGTCGGTGAGTGCCGAGCCATGGCCCGGTCGTCCGGCACCTCGAGTGGGGTCGGTGGGCACCGGGATGCTCAACGGAATCGGCATTCAGAACCCGGGCATCGAGGCCTGGGTCGTGTCCATGGCCGGCGAGATCGAAGAAGTGCCGATTCCTGTCTGGGGCTCCGCAGTGGGACAGACGCCCGGGGAATTCGCATTCGTCGCAACCGAGATGGCTCGCGCCGGGGTCGGTGCAGTCGAGGTCAACCTCTCCTGCCCGAACCTCGAAGGGCGAGGGATCATTGCGCTGGACCCGGTGAAATCGGGTGAAGTCATCGCGGAAGTTCGGTCGGCGGTGGATGTTCCGATCGGAGCGAAGCTCTCCCCGAACGCGGCGGATATCGTCGAGGTCGCCGGCGCCGTCCTGAATGCGGGGGCGGACTTTCTCACCCTGACGAATACCGTCAAAGGGGCGGGCATCGACGTACGAACAAGGCGGCCGATCCTCACAGGGTTGATCGGTGGCTACTCGGGACCCCCGTTGAAGCCGATTTCGCTCGCCTGTGTGCTCGAAGTGCACCGGGAGATACCCGACGCGCCGATCATTGGCTGCGGTGGCGTGCGGAGCGGGGAAGACGTGATCGAGTATCTCCTGGCTGGAGCGTCGGCAGTCGGTCTCGGGTCCGTGCACTTCGTGGAACCGAGAGCCGGAAGCAGGATCCTTCGCGAGGTACTCAGCCTCGCAGATGAGTTGAAGTTCGAGACGTTGAGTGAGCTGATTGGAGGAGTGGAACCATGGTGAATCCGCTGATTGTTGCTCTCGACGTTGCGACTGCGGCCCAGGCGGTACGGCTGGCGCGCATGCTCGAAAGCGAGGTGGGCGGCTTCAAGGTGGGTCTGGAGCTGCTGAGTGGCCCCGGTCCTGCGACGATCTCCGTGCTCGGGACGAGTGGGGTCCCTGTGTTCGCCGACGCGAAGCTGCACGACATACCGGCCACCGTTCGCCGCGCAGCGAGGCAACTTGGAGCGCTCGGAGCCCGTTGGGTGAGCGTGCACGCCTCCGGAGGACGGGCGATGCTGGAAGCAGCCGTAGAAGGCCTCGCCGACGGTGCGGGTGGCAGAGACGCCGGTGTCCTGGCTGTGACGGTACTTACGAGCCTCGACGATGAAGCTTTGCATGGGGTCGGCATCGCAGCGTCTCCCGGACGTCTCACCTCGCGCATGGCCCGCCTGGCCGCCGAGACTGGGTGCGAAGGTATCGTCTGTTCGCCGAAGGAACTCGGGATCATCGCCACGGTGGCGCCCGACCTCGTGAAAGTCACTCCCGGGATTCGAGAGGCCGGAGCCGCCAACGATGACCAAGCCAGGGTCGCCGCCCCTCGTGAGGCGATGCAGCACGGCGCCGACTTCTTGGTAGTTGGTCGCCCGATCATTCGTGCTGTCGAACCCGTGCTCGCCGCCCGCCGAATACTCGCGTCGATCTGAGGCTTGGTAGAGTGCGGACTCATGGCACCTCCTCCACTCACCAACGAGCAGCGAGCGGCTGCTCTCGCAAAGGCCGCTGAGGCACGCAGGGTTCGCGCAGAACTCAAACAGCTCCTGAAGATCGGTTCGGTGACATTCGCCGAAGTATTGACTCGGGCCGACGAAGATCCGATTGTCGCAGGCATGAAGGTCAACGCCGTGCTCTGCTCACTGCCGGGCACCGGCAAAGTCAAAGCGAAGCGGCTGATGGAAACACATGGCATTGCAGAGAGCAGGAGGCTGCGCGGCCTCGGTGGACGCCAGCGCGCCGCCCTTCTCGACACGTTTTCTTAGGAGCCCGCTGAGCAATGCATGGCACGCGCCTCGACGACCGTGCATCGCCGCTCGCCATGTCCGCAGCCCTTGACGCACCGCGGGGGGTGCGCCTTCGTCCTGCGTCCTTGCGGGCGACACGCACAGCCGCCGATCTACGCACCGGCATCACCCAGCAGACTCCTGGGAGCCCGCCGAGCAATGCATGGCACGCGCCTGGACGACCGTGCCCAGGAACTCGGTCTGGAAGCCGGCTTCCGGCTTCCAGCCGCCAGGTCTCTCCAGTTTTCGTCTTCGGCGGGAGCCGCGACGCTCGCCCTACGGTCTCGAGGCCGCGTAGGTCGCGGTACCGAATACGAAGTACTGAATACGAAATACCAGGTACCGGGTACGGGATCGACGCGTGCCGGCGCCGACGCGAGCGCTCGTGAGTACTGATCCTGGGCGCCTCATCGTCGTTTCCGGTCCTTCGGGTGTCGGCAAGTCGACAGTGGTGGCCGCACTTCACGAGCAGCATCCCTTCTTCTTCTCCGTCTCGGTTACGACCAGACAGCGCCGACCTGGAGAGGCAGAGGGAGTGGACTACCGGTTCGTCACGCGAGAGGAGTTCGACCGGCTGCGATCCTCGGGCCAACTTCTCGAATGGGCAGAGTATGCCGGGTTTCAGTACGGGACTCCCAAGGATCCCGTGCTGGAGCAGCTCGCATCCGGCAACGACGTGTTGCTGGATATCGAGGTCAATGGTGCCGTGCAGGTCAAAGCGGCGTTCCCGGAAGCGATCACGGTGTTCGTGGCCCCTCCGTCGTTGGAGGCCCTCGAGGAGAGACTCCGGGGGAGGGGAGATACCGACCCGAAGCAGATCGAGCGGCGTCTCGAAATAGCTGCATGGCAACTGAGTACGGCCAGGGACACCTTCGATCATGTGATCGTCAACAGGCGGGTTGAGGATACAGTCGCCCAGATCCTGCGTATACTTGATGCATCCCCCACGAGAGCAGACTCATCATGATGCAACCGCCAGTCGAAGACCTCCTGGAAGTGGCGGGAGGTCGGTTTGACCTCGTCGTGCTCGCTGCGCGTCGCGCCCGCCAGATCAACGCCTATTTCAACCAGTTGGGCGAAGGGATCGGCCACTATGTTCCGCCGCAGGTGCATACGTTGAGCCACAAGGCGTTGACGATTGCGTTCGAAGAGATTGTCGAAGGCAAGCTCGTCGTCGATCACGCAGAGGACTAGCCGTCTATGCAGCGGCGCATCCTGCTCGGGGTTACCGGAGGAATTGCCGCGTACAAGTCCATCTATCTGGCTCGCCGACTCGGCGAAGAGGGTGCGGACGTCCAGGTGGTCATGACGGACGCAGCTCAACGCTTCGTCGGGGCGCAGAGTTTCTCCGCAGTGACCGGTCACCGAGCTCTTACCGATCTCTTCGGCCGTGTGAGCCCGCACACCGAACTTGCGCAGTGGGCAGAAGGTGTCGTGGTTGCACCTGCAACTGCCACGACGATCGCAAAAGCGGCCGCCGGACTCGGAGACGATCTCCTGTCGGCAACGCTCATGGCAACACGCTCCCCGGTGCTCTTCGCCCCCGCGATGCATACCGAGATGTGGGAAAACGCTGCAACACGAAGGAACGTGTCCACACTGATGGCCGATGGCTACCGTTTCGTGGGCCCGGCGTCCGGAGTGCTTGCCGGGGGGGACATAGGGCCTGGACGGATGGTTGAACCCGAGGAGATCATTACCGCCCTTTCGGCGATGATGAATCCTGAGCTCGCAGGATGGGACGTGCTCGTGACGGCCGGCGGCACACGGGAGCCCATCGACCCTGTCCGGTTCGTCGGCAACCGATCGACCGGAAAGATGGGCCATGCCATCGCCGCCGAAGCGGCACGCAGAGGCGCACATGTGACGCTGATCAGCACATCGGCTCTCGAGACACCCCCGGGAGTGGATCGTGTCACGGTCGAGACCGCGGACGAAATGGCCGCAGCGGTACTGGAGCGCGCTCCGAGTGTCGATGTGGCCGTGATGGCGGCCGCCGTCGCAGACTTCAAACCGGCCGAAGTCTTCGATCGGAAACTCCGGCGGAAAAACGGCCCACCGCTGCTGAAGATGACCAAGACTCCCGACATTCTCGCTGCGGTTGCAGCGCTCGATCCCCGACCTTTCCTCGTAGGTTTCGCTGCCGAGACGGGCCCCGTGGATGCGGCGGTCGAGAAAGCCCGCGGCAAAGGTGCAGACTTCATCGTCGCAAACGACGTGAGCGCAGAAGGGTCCGGATTCGGAACCGAGACGAACCAAGTGAGCATCCTCGATCCCGAGGGCGCCATCGACGCGTGGCCACTCATGTCGAAACAGGAGGTCGCCGTCCGTCTCTGGGACCTCATCGCGGAGAGAGCGAAGTCGCGCCAACCCCGATAGCCCGGCTGGATGAACGCGCCAAGGATGGTTCCCACGTGCGAGCTCTGCTCCGTGCTCGCGGGCGTCTGAATCGCGAATACCGCACATCGACGTCGTATACTCCCGGCGATGCGTACCTGGTTCTTCACCTCTGAATCCGTCACCGAGGGACATCCCGACAAAGTCGCCGATCGCATCTCCGACGCGATTCTCGATGAGGTGATCAGACAGGACCCTGTGGGGCGCGTCGCCTGTGAAACGCTGGTTACCCGGGGCAGGGTTCTGGTTGCCGGGGAGATCGGGAGCAGTGCTCAGATCGATGTGGACGGGACAACCCGTGATGCAATCGCAGCTTCGGGATACGACGATCCTGCAGCGGAGTTTTCGGCGCGCAAGTGCCGGATCGACAACCTGATCGGTGTACAGAGCCCCGACATTGCCGGAGGAGTCGAAGTCTCATTGGAGTGGCGGAACGGATCCACCGACCCGTTGGACCGTCTCGGTGCCGGAGACCAAGGGATCATGTTCGGCTACGCGGTCAAAGAAACCCCGGAACTCATGCCGGCCCCGATTGAGTACGCTCATCGGCTCGCACAGCGACTCGCGGCAGTACGGAAGGACGGGACGCTCGACTATCTCGGTCCGGACGGAAAAACTCAGGTGACCGTCAGGTATGAGGGCCGCAAACCCGTCGCGGTGCACCGGGTGCTGATCTCGAGCCAGCACAAGCCGGGGTTCTCCCAGGAGCGGCTGAAGGATGAACTGACCGAAGCGGTCGTTCGACCTGCGCTCGATCCATCGCTGATCTCCGGAGAGTTCGAGCTGCTTGTCAATCCTTCGGGGAAATTCGAAGTGGGCGGACCCGAAGCCGATACCGGCCTCACGGGACGCAAGATCATTGTCGACACGTATGGAGGCGCCGCTCGCCATGGAGGAGGATGCTTCTCTGGGAAGGACCCCACGAAGGTGGACCGTTCTGCGGCGTATGCGGCGAGATATGCGGCGAAGAACGTGGTGGCGGCCGGCTTGGCCGAGGAGTGCGAGGTACAGCTCTCGTACGCGATCGGACGTGCCCGGCCGTTCTCCATTCGCGTAGAGACATTTGGCACGGAGCACATCGACCTGGTGGTCCTGGATGATCTCGTCAGGGAACGATTCGATTTTCGACCGGAAGCGATCATCGAACGCTTCGGTCTGCGTCGGCCGATCTATACGGCGACTTCTGCGTACGGTCATTTCGGTCGCGATGGATTTCCCTGGGAGGCGACCGACCTCGCCGAAGACCTGGCCAGGGAGGCAGGCTGACTTTGCGCATTGCGCGAGTCGTTCCCGACCTTCCCACATACGCCGTCGATGAAGGGTTCCGATACGCGACCGATCAGCCGCTCGCGGTCGGATCCGTCGTACGCGTGCCGCTGGGGCGAAGGGTCGTACGCGGGTGGGTGGTCGGTGTGGAGCACGGAGAACCCTCAGCCCTGAAACAGATCAAGGCGCTGTCGGCCGAGGTGCCGATCTTCACCGAGGAACTCCTACAGACGTTGCGATGGGCCGCTCATCACTATGTTGCCCCCCTCGCGGCTCTGCTGCGGCGCGCCGGACCTCCGAACCTGCCTGGCAGGGTGGACACGGAAGTGCTTCCCCCGGTGACGCTGGAGGCGCGAAAAGGGCTGGCGGCGCCGATCTCTGCCGCAGTCGCCGGGCGCCGGGCGAGAGCCGTGTACTCCCTGGTAGGCAGGGACGATCTGGCCGATGCCCTGCTGGAGGTCGGACCCGTTCTTGGCTCGGGCGGATCCGCAATGGTCATCATGGCGACAGGTGCGGAAGTCGCAACCCGTGCTGCTCTCCTGCGTGAAGCGTTCGGTACCCGTGTGATCGAGGTGCCTCCAGAGGCCTCTCACCGTGAGGTCACCGCCGCATGGGATCGTGCATGTCAGACGCCGGGGCACGTCGTGGTTGGCACACACCGAATCGAGTTTTGGCCGATCGAGCAACTGCGGCTTGCAGTGATCGTCGAGGAAGGCCGCAGAGCGATGCGGGACCGTCAAACACCCACGATCCATGCGAGAGAGGTCATCCGGCGGCGGGCCTCCGTTGAACGCTTCAATGTCATGTATCTGGGGAGCGTGCCGAGCACGACAGTGCTTGCGGCGGGTGTCGAAGTTCAGCGGCGTTCGACCCGGGGATGGCCCCCGGTCGAGATCGTCGATCGGACGGAGGATCCGCCGGGAAGTGGGCTCTTCGCTCAGCGCGTGCGAAGCTCGATCGCCGGTGCCCTCCGCAGAGACGTCAGGGTGTTCGTGTTCAGCCACAGGCGGGGGTATGCCCCCGCATTCCGCTGTGTCGGCTGCAAGACGCTGCGCCGTTGTCCTTCGTGCGGATCGCGGCCAGAGCCGGGCGACGCGTGCAGCCGATGCGGAGCCGAGCTGGGGCCGTGCCCGGTCTGTGGCGGGAAACGATTCGAACCGCTCGGGGCCGGCGTAGGAAGGATCTCCGAGGTTCTACGCCGTGCGTATGGGGACAAGGCGGTCGGTGCAGTCGGGAGCGAAGCGCCGATCTGGGTTGGCACCGAGCGTGACATTCCCTCGGTTGCAGGGGTCGGGCTTGGTGTGGTGGGCGACGCCGATGGTTTGATTCTGGGTAGCGCCTACAACGCGGCGGAGGAGGCACTGCGCATTTTCGCACGGCTCGCCGTCAGCATCCCTTTCGGCAGCGGTCGGCACCTGATCGTTCAGACCGGTCAGCCGGACCATCCGGTGATCGCCGCGCTGCGTAGCGGAGATCCGCTGCCGTTTCTCGAGGGGGAGCTTCGGGTTCGGCAAGAGTTCGGGCTTCCACCGTCGGGTGAGGTGATTGTCGTCGAGGTGGACGGAGGAACGCGGGACGCAAGCGCCGCGCTGCAAGCGGCCGTTGAAGCAGGGGCGACTCTGTTGGGTCCCGCGGAACGGGCGGGCAAGCTGCGTTGGCTGATTCAGGGCCGTGATCTCTCCGACGTGCGATCGTCGCTTCGACAGGTTGCACAAACACTTCGCGATGGAGGTGCCGCCGTTCGACTGGATGTCGACCCCCTCGACCTCTGAACTATGCTCGGGGCATGGCCATCTTTCCCATACGGACGTTCGGTGACCCGGTACTCAGAACCCGTACAACCGAGGTGACCGAGATCGATGACAGCATCCGGCGCCTCGTCGACGATCTGATCGAAACGATGTACGACGCGCCCGGTGTCGGGCTCGCTGCTCCCCAGATCGGCATCTCGAAACGGGTCGTGGTGTTCGATGCAGGAGATGGCCCGAAAGTCTTGATTAACCCGGTGCTCCTCGAAACATCCGGAGAATGGCTCTTCGAAGAAGGTTGCCTCTCTGTGCCGAACCGATTCTGGCCGATCGAACGTCCCGCGTTCGCCCGGGCGCGTGGACTGGACGAATTCGGCAATGTGGTCGAGTACGCGGGCCAGGAACTACTCGGGCGGGTGCTTCAGCACGAGATCGATCACCTCGAGGGGACGTTGCTCATCGAGCGCCTCGAGCGCAAAGTCCGCAAACAGGCGCTGCGCGATCTCCGCGAAGAAGCACTGGGACTCGACCAGTGACCAGGATCGTTTTCCTGGGCACACCTGCCACGGCGGTCCCGAGCTTGCGGGCTCTGGGCAGCCAGGTCGTGATGGTCGTTACGCGACCCGACCGGGGCGCCGGCCGCTCGCGAAAGCCGCGTCCCTCACCGGTAAAGCTGGCTGCGTCACAGCTCGGAATCGATGTATTCCAGCCAGAGCGGTCGGCCGACCTGGCCGCGACCATCGCCTCCGCGCAAGCCGATGTGGCGGTCGTGGTTGCCTTTGGGATGCTCATTCCTGCTCCTGCCTTGTCGTTACCGGCGAAGGGGTTTGTGAATGTTCATTTCTCGCTCTTGCCACGGTGGCGCGGGGCTGCTCCCGTCGAGCGGGCCATCCTGGCCGGCGATCACGAGACCGGAGTGACCATCATGCAACTGGACGAGGGACTCGATACGGGTCCCCTGCTGGCCAGTCGAACGCTGCCGCTCAGCAGCGAATCCGATGCCGTAGGCGTCACCGATGCGCTCGCCGACCTTGGAGCAGAGCTACTGGCCGAGACGCTCCCGTCGTACCTTCGGGGGGAGCTGCAACCACGAGCACAGCCGGACGACGGCGTCACGTACGCGAAGCGCATCGACACTTCCGAGATGAAGATCGACCCATCGATGTCCGCGGAGACGGTCGATCGGGTGATCCGCGCGTTCACCGCACGCGGGGGCGCATACGGGTTCCACGATGGTGAGCGGGTGAAAATATGGCGAGCTCGCCCGGCAGTGGGTCCTGACCTCGAGCCCGGTCGACTTGCCGTCCACGAGGGAGCAGTGTTCCTTGGAACGGGCCGAGGTGACCTGGAATTGCTCGAAGTGCAGCCCGCCGGCCGGAACCGCATGGAGGCCGCTGCGTGGGCGCGCGGCCGCAAACTCGGCAGCCTGCGCTAGCTTCTCGTCGCCGGGTTCGACGTGACCTGAAGAACGAACCGGGGGTCCGGAGTACCTGCCTCCGGAGTTGATACACTCGCACGATGCAGCCTGCACGCATTGCCCCTTCGCTTCTTGCTGCGGACTTTGCACATCTCGCAGAGGATGTGGCGATGGTCGAACCGTATGTCGAGGTTCTCCACCTCGACGTGATGGATGGACACTTCGTTCCGAATATCACCTTCGGGATGCCGGTCATCGCCGCTCTGCGGCGCTCTTCTTCGTTGTTCTTCGATTGCCACATGATGACGACGAATCCCGACGCCTATTTCTCGGCGTTGAGGGCAGCAGGAGCCGATCTCACGACAGTGCACATCGAGGTGTATCCGGACCCGACGCGAGTCGCCGCGCAGGCTCGGGCCGAAGGGCTGGCGTTCGGCCTCGCCCTGAACCCCTCCACACCGTTCGAAGCGGTGGAGCCGTTCGTCGAACTCGTCGACCTCTTGCTCATCATGTCGGTACATCCGGGCTTGGGAGGGCAGTCGTTCATCACCGATTCGCTCAAGAAAGTCGAGACTGCGAGAAAGTTCATTGATTCTCACTGTCTGCCGACCGATATAGAGATCGACGGAGGTGTGAGCTCTGAGAACGCCCGTGCTGCACGGGACGCCGGAGCGGACGTGTTCGTGGCCGGAAGCGCGATCTTCGGGTCACCTGATCCCGTCGCAGCCGTACTGAACCTCAGAGCGGCAGTCGAATCGATGGAGTGATATGGCACAACGGATCCTGGTGGCGGACGACGATCCCGACATCCTGCAGTTCATTCGCGTGAACCTGGAACTCGAAGGGTTTCAGGTGTCGGAGGCGCGGGATGGTCGCGAAGCGATCGAGTCGGTCATGAAGGAGCCTCCCGACCTCGTTCTCCTGGACGTCATGATGCCCAAGTTGGACGGCTTCGATGTTCTCCGTCGGCTGCGGACACATCCTTCGGCCGCGAATACGTCTGTGATCCTGCTCACGGCGAGAACGATGCCGGAGGACCGTGTCCGCGGTCTCGACCTCGGAGCAGACGACTACATCAACAAGCCCTTCGATGTCGAGGAACTCGTCGCTCGCGTCAAGGCTGTCATGCGTCGCTCCCAGACGATGCGAGACGTGTCACCGTTGACGGGGCTACCGGGGAATTTCAGGATTTCCGAGGAGATGGAGCGGCGTGTCGCCGAGCGCGGGCCGATTGCCATTGTCCACGCCGATCTCGACAACTTCAAGTCCTTCAACGACCACTACGGTTTCATGCGAGGGGACCAAGTGATCAAGTACACCGCCCACGCTCTGCTCGAAGCAGCGGCGGAGAACGAGGATCCGCGGGTCTTCGTCGGGCACATCGGCGGTGACGACTTCGTCGCGTTGATCCATCCCGACTCGGTCGAGGCGTTCTGCAAGGCGACCATCCGGATCTTCGATGAAGGCATCCTCGATTTCTACGACACCGCGGACGCGTTGCGCGGATATGTAGAGGTGAGCGATCGGCGGGGAGAACAGCACGCGTATCCCATCATCTCCATATCGCTCGGTGTCGCCACCAATCGGCACCGTGCCATCACATCACAATGGGAGGCCTCGGCGGTGGCGGTGGAGATGAAAGAGTTCGCCAAGGCAACGTCGGGTTCCGCCTACGAAATCGACCGCCGCACCTCCTGAACGCATGGGTCGCGCGGTGCCCTCGTCCTCGAGGAGCACATGTCCGCCTTCGTCCTGCGTCCTAGGCGACATCACCGACTCGGCATCGACACCACGAATGTCACCTGCCAAGGCGCCACTAGACTGTTGAGCAGCCCCCTTCAGGGCAGGGTGCAATTCCCGACCGGCGGTGAGAGCCCGCGACCCCTTCGGGGTGGACCCGGTGAAACTCCGGAGCCGACGGTGAAAGTCCGGATGAGAGAAGGAGGGCGTCATGCGTTCGCGCGCGTCCGCCCCGGTGAAGAGGTGACGTGTGGACGAACACTGGATGGCCCGGAGTCTCGAGATTGCACGAGGTTCGCATCCCCATCCGAATCCGCGCGTGGGAGCAGTAGTCGTCGACACGAACGGCGAATCGGCGGGTGAGGGCAGCCACACCGGCCCGGGTAGCCCCCACGCCGAGGTGATTGCGCTCGACAGGGCCGGCACCTTGGCCCGAGGTGGAACGATCTATGTCACGCTCGAGCCCTGCTCACACTTCGGAAGAACGCCACCCTGCGTGAGCGCCATCGTCGCTGCCGGGATTCGGCGTGTCGTCGTGGCGGCCGAAGATCCCGATTCCCGCGTTGCGGGTAGGGGGATCGAGGCGTTACGGAAAGCCGGATGTGATGTCGAGGTCGGTCTGATGGAGCACGAGGCGCGAATGCTCGATCCCGGCTATTTCCACCATCGCAGAACGGGACGCCCGATGGTCACGTTGAAGGCAGCAGCGACGCTCGATGGCCAGGTGGCGGCTCTCGACGGTTCGTCGCAGTGGATCACCGATGAAGCTGCACGAGAGGACGCACATCGCCTCCGCGCCGCAGCAGATGCCGTGATGGTGGGAGCCGGCACGCTGCGCGCCGACAATCCTCGGCTGGACGTTCGGTTGGAGGAGTACGCGGGTCCGCAGCCGGTGCCGGTGCTCGTCGCGGGGGCACAGCCGATTCCTCTCGATGCTCGGCTGTTGGCTCGCGCTCCGATCGTGCTCACCCCAACTGCGATCGAAGGTGTCGATGCAATCGTTGCACCTGCCAACGGTGTGGTCGATCTGCGGTTCGGCCTCGAGGCGCTTGGCAAACGAGGCATCGTGGACGTTCTCGTCGAGGGCGGTCCGAGGTTGGCTGCTTCGCTGCTCTCGGAGAATCTTGTCGACCGGATGGTCCTCTACCTCGGCGCCCGGGTTGCGGGAGGTGCAGGAAAGACCATGTTCGAAGGGGCGTTCGCCACCCTGTCACAGAGTCGTCGCGTGCACATCACACACGTAGGGACGGTTGGCACCGGCGTGAAGATCGAGGCCACATTGGAGGATGATTGATGTTTACCGGAATCGTTGAATCTCTCGGCACGGTGCGGCGCATCGTGATGACCGACCTGGGTTGTCGACTCGACATCGAGACGGACCTTCCGGGCCTCGGCATCGGTGACTCGGTGGCGGTCAATGGCGTTTGCCTGACGGTTGTTGCGTCTCCGGACGGGGGCTTCGAAGCCGATGTCATGCACGAGACCCTTCTGCGCACCGATCTGGGCACGCTCGAGGCAGGAACGTCGGTCGACTTGGAGCGTCCGCTTGCGGCATCAGGTCGCTTCGACGGTCACATCGTCCAGGGCCATGTCGATGGGGTTGGGCACGTGCAAACAGTGGAGCCGGAGGGCGACAGCGTGCGCATGCGTATCGGTATCCCGGAGGCGATCTCACCGTACATCGCGGAGAAAGGTTCGGTCGCGGTCGACGGCGTCAGCCTCACGGTGACTGCCGCGGGTGGCGACTGGTTCGAGGTCGCGTTGATCCCGCACACTCTCGAAGTGACGGTCCTTGGACTGCGGGGCCCAGGCGACCCCGTGAATATCGAGGTGGACGTGATCGCCAAGTATCTCGAACGCCTCATGGAGAGGAAACGATGACTTTCGCGCCGATAGAAGATGCGATCGCTGCGATCTCACGGGGAGAGTTGGTCGTCGTTGTCGACGATGAGGATCGGGAGAACGAGGGTGATCTCATCCTCGCAGCCGAAAAGGCGACGCCGGAGAAGATCGGATTCATGGTGCGTCATACGAGTGGCATCATCTGCGTACCACTCGTGGGTGAGCGCCTCGACGAGTTGCGTATCCCGATGATGGTGATGCAAAACACCGACGTCCGGCACACCGCCTTCACGGTGTCGGTGGACTACGGCCCGGTCACGACGACGGGGATCTCGGCAGCGGACAGAGCTGCAACGATCAGAGCAATGGTCGATCCTGCGACTGAGCCTGAAGATCTCACGAGGCCCGGTCATATCTTCCCATTGCGTTATCGGCCGGGTGGAGTGCTTCGGCGAGCAGGCCACACCGAAGCCGCGGTCGATCTGGCAACGTTGGCGGGACTCCAACCCGCCGGCGTGCTCGCCGAGATCGTTTCCGACGACGGTTCGATCGCTCGCCTCTCCGACCTGGTGGAGTTCGCTCGCAAGCATCATCTCGTCATGATTCAGATAGCGGATCTGATCGCATACCGGCGTCAGCGTCAACGGTTGATCCGGCGCGGGGCCGAAGCGCGCATTCCGACGGAGTTCGGGGACTTCGAGGCGATCGCCTACGAGTCTCTCGTCGATCATCGTGAGCATCTGGCGCTCGTCAGAGGGGAGATCGTGGGCAAGGAAGGCGTCCTGGTGAGGGTCCATTCGGAGTGCCTGACCGGGGACACGCTCGGGAGTCTTCGCTGTGATTGCGGTTTCCAGCTGCGGGACGCGATGAGGAAGATCGCAGCCGAAGGGAGCGGCGTGGTGCTCTACCTGCGTGGACACGAAGGCCGAGGAATCGGGCTCATGCACAAGCTCGAGGCATACGCGCTCCAGGACCAGGGTCGTGACACGGTTGAGGCGAACCTCGAGCTGGGGCTGCCAACAGACGCGAGGGACTACGGGGTGGGTGCCCAGATCCTCGCCGATCTCGGGATCACGACGATGCGACTGCTGACGAACAACCCGACGAAACGGGCGGGGATCGAGGGCTACGGTCTCGAGATCATCGAGAGCGTTCCGCTCGAGGTGAGACCGAATCCGGAGAACCTCGGCTATCTGACGACCAAAGTGGAGAAGCTCGGGCATTCCATTGATCTGGAGGGTGCAGATGCAAGTTCATGAGATCCTCGGAGAGCCGACGGGAGGAGGGCGTAGGGTCGGGGTCGTCGTCGCTTCCTTCAATCGAGTGATTACGGACGGTCTGCTTGCAGGCGCGCTGGAGGCGCTCGAGGCGGCCGGTACCGAGCAGGTGACCGTGGTTCGAGTTCCAGGATCGCTGGAGGTGCCCCTTGCCGCGCGACGCCTCGCGCAGACCGGATACGACGCGGTGGTTGCGATCGGCGCGGTGATCAAGGGAGAGACCGACCACTACGAGCATGTCGGCAGCCAGTCGATTGCAGGGATTGCGAGCGTCTCCCTCTCCAGCGGTGTACCGGTCGGCAACGCAATCCTCACCGTGACCGAATTCGAGCATGCGAGAGACCGTTCACTGCCTGGACCCGCAAACAAAGGGCTCGAGGCAGCGAAGGCCGTACTCGCGATGGTGGATGCACTGGAGAAGATCGGCTGAGGCCGGGACCTGAACTCCGGCCGGTCCCCTCCACCGAGGGTGCTCGCATTGACAGGGTGCGACCCCACCGTATACTGCCGTGAACAATCGAGCGCAAGTGGAGACCATCCCACCCGGCCACCGAAGGTGCGCCGAGGTTCTGTTGAGACGGCAGTGGGCTTCGCTTGCTGTCGTTTTCCATAGAGGAGGATTGCGATCGCCGAACTACGCGTCAATGGGAATATCCGAGCCCGAGAAGTCAGAGTTGTTGCCCCCGACGGAGGTCAAATCGGAATCAAGAAACTGCAGGAGGCCTTGTGGCTGGCCGAGCAGTTGGGTTTGGACCTCGTTGAAGTGGCACCGAGCGCGAATCCGCCGGTCTGCAGGCTCATGGACTATGGCAAGTACAAGTATGAGCAGTCCGTCAAATCCCGGGAAGCTCGAAAGAACCAGACTCGTACGGTGATCAAGGAAGTCAAGTTCAAGCCGAAAATCGGCCAACACGATTACGAGATCAAGCGGAATCGGGTTCTGAAATTCCTCGCACACGGTGACCGCGTGAAGATCACTATCTGGTTCCGAGGCCGCGAGATGTCTCGACCCGAGTTGGGGATGAAGATCATCGATCGCCTCGTCGAGGAGATCGGCGACGCCGCAAAGATAGAGCAAGCCCCCCGGCAAGAGGGACGGAACATGCACATGGTCCTGGTACCGGTCCGCCAACCGAAACCGGCGAAACAGGACGAAAGCGCAGACGCGAATGGTGAAACCGTCCCCGTCGAGGCCGTGGAGGCCGTCGAGCCTGTGGAGGCCGTCGAGCCTGTGGAGGCCGTCGAGCCTGTGGAGGCCGTCGAGCCTGTCGAGGAGGCCGCGGAGGCTGTCGAGGCCGTGGATACCGACGCCGGCACCGGCACCGATCCAGATGAGAGGAACAGCTGATGAAGACGAAGAGTCACCGGGGTGCCGCAAAGCGTATTCGGCGCACCGGATCAGGCAAGCTCGTGCGCGCGCGCGCGGGTCGAGGCCATCTGAAGCTTGCCAAGAGCCGGAAGCGTTTCCGTCAGCTCAAAGGCAATACCGAACTGACTCGCGGCGACCGGCGTACGGCGTCGCGTTTGCTGGGCCGCTAGGAGGCATCGCATGGCACGAGTAAAACGCGCCGTTCACGGTCGGAAGAAGCACCGCAAGGTCCTGGATCGCGCCAAGGGCTACAAAGGGGCAAAGAGCCGCAGATTCCGCACGGCGAACGAGCAGGTCATGCATGCCATGTCGGACTCATATCGAGACCGCCGTGCGAAAAAGGGAGAGTTCCGACGGCTCTGGATCTCCAGGATCAACGCCGCGGCTCGACAGAACGGTACAACCTATTCGCGGCTGATGGCCGGGTTGAAGGAAGCCGAGATCCAGGTCGATCGAAAGATGCTTGCGGAGATGGCGGTCAACGACCCCACGTCGTTTAGCCAGATCGTCGAGGCAGCCAACGCAGCCCAACACTGAACCGATTCGATCGACGCGCAACTCGCGGGTCGCTGCAGCCCTGAGGCTTCGGCGCACTCGCGAGCGTCGCGTCACCGGTCGAACGATCCTGGAAGGCCCCAATCTGGTGCTCGCGGCGATCGCCGCCGGGCATGAACTCGAAACGGTGTTCGCCCTCGTGGGTGATCCCGTGGCCGAGCCACTGCCCGGGACCGCATATGTGAGCGCAGAGGTGCTCGAGAGACTGGCGCCAACGCAGCATCCGCGAGGGCCCGTGGCAGTCATGGTGGTCCCGCCGTCGGTCGAAGCATCCCGCTCGTGCCTGTTGCTGTTGGGCATTGGCGACCCGGGCAACATGGGAACACTCATCCGCTCTGCAGCAGCATTCGGCATGGACGTGGCAGTCGACTCCACGAGCACCGATCCGTGGTCCCCAAAGGCACTGAGGGCGGCTGCCGGCGGCCATTTTCGAACGACCATCGAGAGGGAGGCGACACCGGAGAGCCTGCAGACACGAGGCTTCACGACGGTGGCGGCGGTACCACGGGCGGGGGTCGACCCGGTGGAGCTTGCCCACGAAGATCGGATTGTGATCATTATCGGTCCCGAGGCCGGTGGCCTTCCCGCGCATATCGTGACTGCATCCGATCTGCTCGTCACGATTCCCATGCCGGGAGGAATGGAGAGTCTGAATGCCGGAATCGCCGGAGCAATCCTCGCCTATGAGTACAGCCGGCATCACCGGGGAATCGAAGACGTCTGACAACGTACCCGCGAGGGTCTGGTGCGGCATGTGGACTTCCGCCGCAGGATCGGAGGGCAGGACTCGTCGGCGCGCTAACCTCCCGGCACGATGGATCACATCAAGCAACTGCGCGCAGAGGCCCCGGCTCGCATCCGAGCAGCTTCGAGCCTCGACGCGCTTCAAGAACTCGAACGGGAGCTGATCGGGAGATCGTCGATCATCGCTCAGCAGCGCAAGAATCTCGGCAGCATTCCACCCGAAGAGCGCCCCGCTGTCGGTGCCGCGCTGAATGAGGCTTATCAGGAACTGAAGACGCAGCTGGAAACACGTCGAGCCGAGTTGGAGAGAGCTGCGGAGGATGAACTTCTGGAGGTCGAACGCACCGATGTGACGTTGCCCGTGTTCGAGATCCAGAGGGGCCATCATCACCTGCTTACCGAGACCGTGGAGGAGGTTTGTGACATCTTCACCGCCCTCGGGTATGCGGTAGCCACAGGACCTGAGGTGGAGACTGCGGCCTACAACTTCGACGCCCTCAACACGCCGCCGACACACCCGGCACGGCTCGAGTCGGACACGCTCTATGTCGACTGGGGCGATCCAGCGGACGAACTGCTCTTGAGAACGCAGACGTCGCCCATGCAGGTCCGTTACATGGAGCAACATGAGCCGCCGGTCTATGTGATCGTGCCGGGGAGGGTGTACCGCTCCGATGCCCTGGACGCAACCCATTCGCCTGTGTTCACGCAGATCGAAGGGCTTTCGGTCGACGACGCTCTCACCTTCGCCGACCTGAAGGGAACCCTGCAGTACTTCATGGAGCGGTTCTTCGGTGCCGGCAGGAAGATCCGCATGTACCCGCACTTCTTTCCGTTCACCGAACCCTCCGCAGAGATGGCGGTGTCCTGCTTCAACTGCGACGGCAGCGGATGTCGCGTGTGCGGGCAAACCGGATGGATCGAACTCCTCGGGTGCGGAATGGTCGACCCGAACGTGTTCGATGCCGTGGGTTACGATCCGACACGGGTGTCGGGGTTCGCGTTCGGGGTCGGGGTGGAAAGGCTCGCGATGGTGCGGCACGGCATCGGGCACATCAGACATTTCTTCGATAACGATGTGCGCGTGCTGGAGCAGTTCCGATGAAAGTCTCCCTCCGCTGGCTGAAGGAGTTCGTCGCCGTCCCGACGGACGACCCGGCCGAGCTTGCCGAGGTGCTGGCATCGCTCGGGCATGAAGTCGAGGGTTACCAACGCTTGGAGGCGGCGTTTTCGGGCGTCGTGGTCGGCAGGGTCGAGCAGATCGAACGGCACCCCGACGCCGACCGGCTTCGCTTCTGCCAAGTGTCGGTCGGGGGAGTGCCGCAGGACATCGTGTGTGGAGCCGACAACTTCGACGTCGGGGCGATCGTGCCGGTGTCGGTTCCCGGAGCAGTCCTCGCCGGAGGACTCCATGTGGAGGTTCGAACGATTCGAGGAGTCCGATCTCATGGGATGATCTGCTCGGAAGCCGAGTTGGGTCTGGGCGAGGGACGAGAAGGGATCATGGTCCTCGACCCTTCGACTCCCGTCGGTACGGACTTCTCGACCCTGGTGCCATATCCGGACGTCATCTTCGATCTCTCGATTACCCCGAACAGGGGCGATGCGATGTCCATCCTGGGAATCGCTCGGGACCTGGCCGCCTACTACCGGCTCGATCTATCCGTACCGGCAGCCGAGTTGCAGGAACGGGGTGAAGCGTCGGCGGTCTCCATCGTGCTGGAGGATCCGGTGGGATGTCCGAGGTATGTGGGCCGAGAAGTGCGCGAGGTCACTGTGTCGGATTCCCCGTTGGGGATGCGCCTGAGGCTGCGAGACGCCGGAATCCGCTCCATCAACAATGTCGTGGACATCACGAACTATGTCCTGCTCGAGTACGGCCAGCCGTTGCACGGCTTCGATCTCGACACGATTGCCGAGGAAACGATCGTCGTGCGCAGAGGCCGGTACGGAGAGGACCTGCGAACACTCGATGGAGTGAAACACGAGATCACTCCCGAGGACCTGCTGATCACGGATCCCGAACGGGTGATCGCATTCGCTGGAGTAATGGGAGGCGAAGAGACAGAAGTCGGCCCTACGACGCGTCGGGTGCTCATCGAAGCCGCTCATTTCGATGCCCCGACGGTCATGAATACGGCACAGCGGCACGGGTTGCGGACCGAAGCTTCGTCCCGATTCGAACGAGGAGTGGATCCGGACCTTCCGGCACGAGCCGCGGCACGAGCCGCACATCTGCTGGCGCAGCTCGCCGGGGGCGTGCCCGCCCCCGGTTCGAAAGACGCGTACCCGAGTCCGATCCCTGAGCGAACGGTCAGGCTCTCCCTTGCCGAGCCTGGACGTCTCCTGGGGGTCTCCCTTGCCCGAGAGGAGATCGTCGATCTGCTGGAGCGACTCGGTTTCGGCGTGCGAGGAGAAGATCCTTTGGACGTCACCGTGCCGACGTATCGTCCTGACGTGAGCCGGCCGGCGGATCTGGTCGAGGAGATCGCGAGGCTGTACGGACTCAACCATATCCCCTCGCGACTGCCGCACGGCCCCGGGTCCGGACTCGGCGGTACTGCCCGACGGGCCCGAACGCTCCGGGCAGCGCTCGTTGGAGCCGGGCTTTGGGAAGCGTCGACGCTGACGTTCCTCGCTCCGGAAGACCTCGAAAAGCTGCACGCAGACGCCGCGACCGCCATCCGCGTGCGGAATCCGTTGCGTGAGGAGGAGTCGCTGCTGCGCACCACGCTGCTTCCCGGGCTATTGAAGTCGGTACGTTTCAATGCCAGTCATGGGCTCCCTTCGGTTGCCCTTTTCGAGACGGGGAAGGTGTTCATCGATACTCCGGATCACGTCGATCCGAAGATCCCGTTTCAACCGGACACTCTGGCCTTTGTCATCTCCGGACGATTCGGTGCCAAGACGCTCGGGGGGGAGAGCCGGCCGGCCGATTTTGGCACCGCAGGAGCCGTCTGGAAGGTGATCGAAACAGCCATGGGCCTAGAGGCTGAAGTGCGCGCCGAACAGCTCGCAGGTTTTCACCCCGGACGTGCAGGGCGAGTATTCCTCGACGAGCATCCGATCGGCGCGTTCGGAGAACTGCACCCAGCGGTGACGCGGGCCTACGGAATCGAAGGACGTGTTGCCGCCGGCGAGTTCCGCTTGGAGAGATTGCTCGAAACGCATGGCTTCTGGACCTTCAAGGAACCGAGCACCTATCCGCCGGTTGTCTTCGACCTGGCGTTCGAGGTGCACGAGACCGTGCCTTCAGCCGAACTCGTCAAGGTGATCCGGGATGCCGCAGGTCCCATGCTCGAGACGGTGCACCTGTTCGATGAGTTTCGCGGCGGCTCCCTGCCGGAAGGCCACAAGAGCCTCGCCGTCCAGCTGACGTTCAGGTCGCCTGACACGACGCTGACGAACGAGGACGTTCGGGAGGACCGAGGCCGCATCATCACCGCCGTAGCCGACAAACTCGGAGGACGCCTCCGGGGGGGAGCGTAACAATGGACTTTCTGCGTATCGACGACCTGACACCCGATCAGCTGCGCGCCGTGCTGGCCCGCGCCGAATCCGTTCGCCGTGATCCGTCCGCCGTGAGCGGGCGGCTGGCCGGACGATCTGTCGGCTTGTTCTTCCAGAAGCCGTCGACGCGTACCCGTGTCTCCACGGAGCTCGCATCTGCTCAGCTGGGCGCCATTCCCGTCGTGCTCGGTCAGCAGGAAGTCGGTTTCGGCAGCCGAGAGGCCGTCAAGGACGTCGCGGGCGTCTTGGATCGGTATCTGGATGTGATCGCCATGCGGGTGTTCAAGCACACCGACCTGGTCGAAGTGGCCGAGCACGCGCAAGCTCCTGTGATCAATCTGCTTTCCGATGTGGAGCATCCATGCCAGGCCTTGGCGGATCTGCAGACCATCGCCGAGGAGCGCCCCATGGCCGGCACGACACTCGCGTACGTTGGCGACGGCAACAATGTTGTCCACTCGCTGATGGTCGGGGCCGCGATGATGGAGATGAAGGTTCGCATCGCCACTCCTGCCGGATACGAGCCTGATCCCGAGTATGTCGCAAAGGCCGAATCGTTTGGTGACGTATTCGTTACCAACGATGCCGAGGATGCGGTCCGGGGCGCCGACGTCGTCTACACGGACGTCTGGGCGTCGATGGGTCAGGAGAACGAGGCGGGGGAGCGCAACCGTGTGTTCTCGCCATATCGAGTCGACCTCGCTCTCTTCGAGCAGGCGGCGGAAGACGCGATCTTCCTGCACTGCCTGCCCGCACACCGGGGGAGTGAGGTCACCGACGCGGTGGTCGACCATGTCCGATCTCGGGTGCTCGATCAGGCGGAGAACCGATTGCACACGTTCAAAGCCTTGCTCCTACACCTGTTCGAGTGACCACTCTGCCCGAAGGTCCGGTTCAGGAGGTCGCGAAACGTCTGCTCGGTGCGCGACTGCGGACCGAGTTTGCCGGCCTCGCCACGGAAGTGATCCTCACCGAGGTGGAGGCCTACGGTGGAGTCGACGACCCCGCCAGTCACGCTTCCAGGGGCGTCAACGCCCGCAACAGGGCGATGTTCGGTCCGGCGGGCACGCTGTACGTGTATCGATCCTACGGTGTGCACTGGTGCGCCAACGTGGTCACTGGGGCGGTGGGAATGGGGGAAGCGGTCCTGCTCAGAGCCGGACTGCCGACCGAGGGGGAAGAGACGATGCGACGGCGCCGGGGGAGAAGGGACCACCTGTGTGATGGCCCCGGGAAGCTTTGCCAGGCGCTGGGGATCACCGGGAGTCAGGATGGGACGAGCCTGTTCGAAGGGCCTGTGAGGCTGCGGCTGCCTGCAGTTCCCCCGCCACAGACCGTGCTGGCAACAAGCCGGGTCGGGATCAGCAGGGAGAAGGAGCGACCGTGGCGCTTCACAGTTATCGAGTTCTCATGACGGTTCGATGGGACTATTCCTGCGAAGCGTCACGAGAGCGGGTCAAGGGTTGGCCCACAGGGTGACCGGCTGACCGGCAGGCGTGCCCGGAGCGGGTTCCTGTTTCCACACGACTCCAGCTCGTCGGGCTGCATCGTCGGGATTCGCTTCTGCTTGGGTGATGATCTCGACCGCCGCGCCGATCGCTTGCAGCTCCGTAACCGCCTGACCCACGGGGAAGCCGAGCAGCGACGGGATGACCGAACCGGGTTCCGGGCCGGCGACGACAAGGCGGACCTGGCTTCCCGCCTGGGCGGGGAAGCCGGCCGATGGGCTCTGGTTGAACACCGTCCCTTGAGCGAGGGCTCCGCCGTCGCTCCAGTCGATGTGGTTCGTGAAGCCGGCAGTCGTCAGTGCTTCGACGGCCGACCCGAGATCCAATCCGATCACGTCGGGAACGGTCGCTGCCCCGGCCTCGACGACGCCGGCCGGGTTGTGGACCGGACATATGACCGTCGGGACCTGATCGGCCGGGACGCGAATGCGAGCGACGTGAGACCTGGGGCAATAGGGTCCGGCGAGGAAACCGGTCGACAGGTCGACTTCCACGGTGACCATGCCTTCCGTGTCGGCCTCGGCGAGTTGGCCGTACGGAGTGCCTGCGAGTGCTCCGGACGCGAAACGTGCCCAGATCTGTGCCGGCCATGACCCCCCGGTGATCGTGAAAGGAGTTGTTGGTGGTTCCATGGAGACCTGACCTTCCGCATAGCCAACCCATACGGCTGCGGAGAGCTCCGGCGTGTACCCGACGAACCACGCGTCGCGGTGTTTCTGTGAGGTTCCGGTCTTCCCGGCGATCGGTCGTCCGATCTTCGCCTGCTGGCCGGTGCCGCGGCGGACCGTTTCTGTGAGCGCAGCGGTGACCGACTGCGCCACGTCCTTGCTCATCGCCTGGGTGACGATCGGAACGGGTTCCCAGATATTCACGCCGTCGTGTGTCTCGATGGCAGTGACGAGAATCGGATCGACGTGGGTGCCGTCCGCAGCGAAGGTTCCGTATGCAGAGGCCATGTCCAGCGGGGTGACCTCTTGAGCTCCGAGTGCAATGGCAGGGAACGGCTGGAGGTCTGTCGTGATACCTGCCGCCTTGGCGACGTCGACAACGTGCTGCGCACCAATGGCGTCGACGACTTGCGCGTACACGACGTTGACGCTGTACACGGTGCCTTCGAGCAACGTCAGATTCGGAAATGCGGCATCGTTGTAGTTGTCGACGAGCCAGGGGCCGGAGTCGGTCTGGATCGTTATCGAGCGACCACCCTGGAACAACGAGTCGAGCGAGAACCCGTGCTCGAGGGCAGCAGCCAATACAAAGGGCTTGAACGCCGACCCCGGTTGGCGGCGGCCCTGAACCGCAAGATTGAACTGGGCGTGCGGGTCGGTCGGATCGTAGAAGTCCCGACCGCCGACCAGCGCCAGCACATGGCCGGTGCGCGGGTCCACGGCAGCCAGAGCGGCAGACGGGTCGGCTCCTTCGATCACGGACGCTATGGCCGCATGCGCCGCTTCCTGCGCCGTCGGATCGATGGTCGTGTAGATGCGCAGGCCACCCCTGAACAGCGCGTTGTAGCGGTCCTGAGGGGTTGCTCCGAGGCTCGGGTCGTGGAGGAGGCGCCGTTTCACTTCTTCGGTGAAATACGGGTAGCGATCCTCGTTGCCGCGATCCCGTGGTCGGAGGAGCAGAGGTTCCTGGTCGGCAGCCTTCGCTTCTTCGGGACTGAGCCAACCCAGTTCGACCATCTTGTTGAGCACGACCCTGCGACGTCGCAAGGCGGCATCGGGATGCCGGTAGGGATCGGTGTCCGATGGCGACTGGATGAGTCCGGCGAGGAGAGCAGCCTCGGCCACGGTGAGGTCGGCCGGAGCTTTGCCGAAGAAATGCGCCGTCGCCGTGCCGACACCGTAGGCGCCATCACCGAAATAGACGGTGTTGAGATAGCGCTCGAGGATCTCCTCCTTCGTGAGCCCCTCCTCGAGGCGCAAGGCGAGTGCAGCTTCGGTGAGCTTGCGATCGAGGGTGACTTCGGGTGTGAGCACGACGTTCTTCAGATATTGCTGGGTGATGGTGGAGGCGCCCTGCACAACGCCACCGGCGTCGAGGTTTGCGACGATGGCACGAGCCAGCGCGTGAAGATCGACACCGGCGTGCTCCCAATACCGTTGGTCTTCGATGGCCACGACTGCGTCGATGAGAGAGCGGGGGAGCTCCTCGTAGCCGACAAGTGCCCGGTCTTCCTCCGCATGCCACTCGGCCAGCACAGAGCCATCGGAGGCATAGACGACGGTAGTCAGGCCCCGTGTGCCCAACCCGGGATCATCGATGGGTTCCAGCCGGCATGACGCTGCGAGCAGCGCGAAACCTGCAAGGACCAGCAACCAGCGCTTCATAGCCATCCTTGGTCGTCCATCGGCCACGGCGGATCTGGGGTCGATGCACCTCGTGAAGGTCAGCGTACCGAGATGCGACACGAAGCCGCGGATTTGATACGGGTGAGCGTGTGCCTGGACACTAACCTGCCCCTTCGAAGGAGGGCAGATGCTCAGCGCGCTACTGCGAGGGACGGACCGGGTGGTGACCGAGGAGGCGTTCGCGCGTCGCCTCGCATCGAAACGGCCGCTCAGAGTGAAACTCGGTCTTGATCCCACCGCTCCGGCGGTGACGCTCGGCTGGGCGGTGGTCCTGCGAAAGCTCCGCCAGTTTCAAGAATATGGCCACACGGCCGTTCTGATCGTCGGGGATTTCACCGCTCAGGTCGGCGATCCATCCGGCAAGAATGAGACTCGACGGAGGCTATCGGCCGAGGAGGTCAACGCATACGCAGAGCACGTACTTGCGGGATTCCGCAAGATCCTGCTTCCGGAGCCACTGGAGATCCGCTACAACTCGGAGTGGCTCGCGAAGCTCGACATGGAAGCGATTCTCGAGCTTACCTCTCAGGTCACGGTCGCACAGATGCTCGAGCGCGGCGACTTCGCCAAGCGGTACGCGGCAAACCAACCGATATCGCTCATGGAGTTCGTCTACCCGCTCCTGCAAGGCATGGACTCGGTGGCGGTCAATGCAGACATCGAGCTCGGGGGTGTGGATCAGCTGTGGAACCTGATGGTGGGGCGTGTGCTCCAGGAGCGTGCCGGTCAGGACCCGCAGATTCCGATGACGATGCCGCTGCTCGTCGGCACCGACGGTGTCCACAAGATGTCCCAGTCGTTGGGCAATTACATCGCGATCGATGATCCACCTGCCGAGATGTTCGGCAAGATCATGAGCATCCCCGACGAACTGCTGGTCTCCTACTTCGAACTGTGCACGGATGTCTCGGAGGCCGACATTGCCGATATCGCCGAGGGGCTGGCCGATGGCTCTTTGCATCCGGGTGAAACCAAGCGGCGTCTCGGATACGAGATCGTGAAGATCTACTGGGGAGCCGATGAAGCCGTGGCGGCGGAGGCAGCTTTCGATCAGGTGTTCAAGCGGCACGAAGTGCCCGCAGACATGCCCGAATTCCAGCTACCGGGAGAAGACCCCGTCTACCTTCCCTCTCTCTTGCGGTCCGCCGGCCTGGTGGCTTCGGCGTCGGAGGCGAGACGGCTGGTCGATGAAGGTGCCGTCAAGGTCGACGGCGAGCGGATCGGCACGTTCGAGGTTCCCCATGCCACGCTGCACGGGAAGGTCCTCCAGGTCGGAAAGCGTCGATTCATTCGGTTCGTCGACTGAGCCGTCTGTGACGGTCCTCGTTCCGCGCGTGGCGGCAGGGAGCGCAATGTCGGTTCGAGATGGACCTCACGGGGATAAGTTCCGGGGGTGTGCCACATCGTCACGGGTCGGGCGGTGGCATCGACCTGAGGGGCTCACCGACCGGTGCACGCATCTCGATCGGTAGTCGCCGTCAGCCGGGTGATGGACCTTCCGCGTGGGCAGCTCCAGACTGTGCGCCAGAGCATCACGTCGAGGGTGCCGGCTCAAGCTCCGCCTCTTCGATCTCCCAGACGCCGGTCTCGAGGTAGTCGTTGATGGACTGCGCTGCCCTCCGGCCTGCTCCCATGGCGAGGATGACGGTGGCTCCGCCGGTCACGATGTCGCCGCCGGCAAAGACCCCGCGCTTGGTGGTCCGTCCAGTGGACTCGTCGACAACGATGGTTCCACGGCGTGTCTGGTCGAGGTCGGGGGCAGTCTTGAGCAAGAGCGGATTCGGGGCGTTACCGATCGCCATGATGACGATCTCGACGGGCATGTCGTACTCGCTGCCCTCAATCGGTACGGGTCGACGTCTGCCACTCTCGTCGGGTTCCCCCAACTCCATTCTCTGGACGCGCATCCCGGTGACGCGGGCATTCTCATCACCGAATATCTCCACCGGGGCTGACAGCAGGACGAAATCGACACCCTCCTCCTTGGCGTGTTCGACTTCTTCCTGGCGAGCCGGCATTTCTTCCTCGGACCGCCGGTAGATGATCGATGCCTTTGCGGCACCGAGTCGCAGTGGGGTGCGCACGGCATCCATGGCGGTATTACCCCCGCCGACCACCGCCACCGGTTTTCCGCGCACGTCGAGCACAGGCGTGTCCGCCTCCGGGAGATACGCCTTCATCAAGTTGACGCGTGTGAGGTACTCGTTGGCCGAGTAGACCCCAACGAGGTTCTCGCCCGGGATGCCCATGAAGCGAGGAAGACCTGCTCCCACACCGAGGAACACGGCGTCATAGCCTTCTTCGTCGAGGAGGTCGTCGAGTGTGTCGATCATCCCGATCACCTCGTCGGTCCGGAACTCGACCCCCATATCCTCGAGCTGCTGGATCTCGACGCGAACGATCTCTTTCGGGAGGCGGTATTCAGGGATGCCGTAGACGAGCACGCCGCCGAGTTCGTGCAGGGCTTCGAAAACCGTCACTTGGTGACCCGCTTGTATCAGGTCGGCGGCACACGCGAGCCCCGCAGGCCCGCTCCCGACGATGGCGACGCGTTTGCCGGACGGTTCGAACGTGCGCTGTTCCTTGGGATGAGCGTGCTCGCGTTCATAGTCGGCGACGAAGCGCTCGAGTGCACCGATCGCGATCGGACGACCCTTCCTGATGAGCACACACGCTCCTTCGCACTGGATCTCCTGAGGGCACACACGACCGCAGATGGCCGGGAGTGAGTTGTCCTCCTTGATGATCTTTGCGGCTTCCAAGAAGTGACCCTCGGCCATTTCGGCGAGAAAGTCCTTGATACGGATGTTGACGGGACAGCCGTCTTCACACTTTGCCACGGGACAGAGCAGGCAGCGGGAAGCTTCGAGCACGGCGGCGGCCTCGCTGAGACCCAGGTTGACCTCTCCGAAGTTGGAGATGCGCACCAGCGGATCCTGCGCGGGCATGTCGACCCTCGGCAATTGCATACGTTCTTTCCGACTGATCATGCGACGTCTCCGTTTGCCGTCCTGCACTGAAACTTGTCGAGCTGCTCGCGTTCGAACTCGAGATAGGTACGGTTGCGGAGAGCAAGGAGTTCGAAATCCACTGCGTGCGCGTCGAATTCCGGGCCATCGACGCATGCGAACTTGGTCTCGCCCCCGACGCTCACGCGGCAACCACCGCACATGCCGGTGCCGTCCACCATGATCGGGTTCAGGCTCACGACCGTCTTGATGCCGTACGATCGGGTTACGCGGGCCACGGCTTCCATCATCGGGATTGGACCGATGGCGAGGACGTGGTCGATCTTTCGACCGGTGTCGATGAGTTCCTGCAGCTTATCGGTGACGAAACCGTGGAAGCCGTAGGTGCCGTCGTCTGTCGTCGGGTAGACCTCGTCGCAGACTTCGCGGAGTTCCTTTTCGAGGATGACATACTCTCGGCTGCGACCACCGATGATGGAGATGACGTGGTTGCCCGCCTCCTTGAGAGCCACAGCGGTGGGGTAGGCGATGGCGGTTCCCACGCCACCGCCGATGGACACGGAGGTTCCGAAGTTCTCGATGTCTGAGGGGGCGCCCAGCGGACCTGCCACGTCGGCGATCAGATCGCCCGATTCCAGCAGGTTGAGGGCCATGGTCGTCTTGCCGACTCCCTGCACGATCAGGGAGATCCAGCCTTCGGTGTCATCGGCGTCGCTGATCGTGAGTGGGATGCGCTCACCGAGCTCGTCCAGCCGTACGATGACGAACTGTCCCGGTAAGCGTTTCCGAGCGATGCGAGGCGCTTCGATATGGAAGCGCTTTACCTCGGGAGCGAGGAACTCTGCCTGAAGAATGCGGAACATAGTGTCTCCTTGTCGTGCCATTCTTGTCTTTTGCGCGGCGATGAGCGAAACCTGCGGCTGTTGAGAATCGGGGTTGGATGGTGGAGTTGCGTCCGCCCGGGGAGTTGTCCATGCCCGGTTTGACAACCATCCTCAAACAGGTACAGTTCCCTTCCCCGGGGGTCGCCCGCCGGGGTCGGTGCCTGCCGACATGAGTCGGTAGGGCGAAAATGAAACCCCTAGGGGTTGGAACGCTGCCCAGACGTTGTCTGAGCGCTCCGGGCTCCTTGACAACTAAACAGCGTGCCAAATAGTCAGTAATCCATCTCGGCGGCTCGCCGTTCGAGGTGGACGTACTCCAGCGCGTCTCGGGATGTCAAGCTCGAGGCGCAGCAGGAAACCTCTCTGACAGTGTGAAGGCGGCCCTTCGGGGAAGCCTGAATCTGTACGTTGGAGAGTTTGATCCTGGCTCAGGACGAACGCTGGCGGCGCGCCTAATGCATGCAAGTCGAGCGACGCATATCGGATGGGTAACCAACTGGTATGACGGAGCGGCGAACGGGTGAGTAACACGTGAGCAACCTGCCCCAAAGACTGGGATAGCCCGGGGAAACCCGGATTAATACCGGATACCCTCGCAGGGTCGCATGACCCAGCGAGGAAATGGTCCGCTACTTTGGGAGGGGCTCGCGGCCTATCAGCTTGTTGGTGAGGTAACGGCCCACCAAGGCAACGACGGGTAGCTGGTCTGAGAGGACGATCAGCCACACTGGGACTGAGACACGGCCCAGACTCCTACGGGAGGCAGCAGCAGGGAATCTTGTCCAATGGGCGAAAGCCTGAGACAGCGACGCCGCGTGAGGGATGAAGGCCTTCGGGTTGTAAACCTCTTTCAGAAGGGACGAATACATGACGGTACCTTCAGAAGAAGCCCCGGCTAACTACGTGCCAGCAGCCGCGGTAATACGTAGGGGGCAAGCGTTGTCCGGATTTATTGGGCGTAAAGGGCTCGTAGGCGGCTCAGCAAGTCGATCGTGAAAACCCGGGGCTCAACCCCGGGACGCCGGTCGATACTGCTGTGGCTAGGGTCCGGTAGAGGAGAATGGAATTCCCGGTGTAGCGGTGAAATGCGCAGATATCGGGAGGAACACCAGTAGCGAAGGCGGTTCTCTGGGCCGGTACCGACGCTGAGGAGCGAAAGCGTGGGGAGCAAACAGGATTAGATACCCTGGTAGTCCACGCTGTAAACGTTGGGCACTGGGTGTGGCGGATTTATCAACGTCTGCTGTGCCGTAGCTAACGCGTTAAGTGCCCCGCCTGGGGAGTACGGCCGCAAGGCTAAAACTCAAAGGAATTGACGGGACCCCGCACAAGCGGCGGAGCATGCGGCTTAATTCGATGCAACCCGAAGAACCTTACCTGGGCTTGACATCATGGGAAAAACCATAGAGATATGGTGTGCGGAAGCGCCCATGGACAGGTGGTGCATGGCTGTCGTCAGCTCGTGTCGTGAGATGTTGGGTTAAGTCCCGCAACGAGCGCAACCCCTGTCCTATGTTGCCAGCACGTTATGGTGGGGACTCATAGGAGACTGCCGGGGATAACTCGGAGGAAGGTGGGGATGACGTCAAGTCCTCATGCCCCTTATGCCCAGGGCTGCACGCATGCTACAATGGTCGGTACAATGGGCTGCGATCCCGCGAGGGTGAGCGAATCCCCCAAAGCCGGCCTCAGTTCGGATTGGAGTCTGCAACTCGACTCCATGAAGTCGGAGTCGCTAGTAATCGTGGATCAGCAAAGCCGCGGTGAATGCGTTCTCGGGGTTTGTACACACCGCCCGTCACATCACGAAAGTCGGCAACACCCGAAGTCAGTGGCCCAACCCTTTTGGGAGGGAGCTGCCGAAGGTGGGGTTGGCGATTGGGATGAAGTCGTAACAAGGTAGCCGTACGGGAACGTGCGGCTGGATCACCTCCTTTCTAAGGAGCAAACCCGAGGCTTAGGCCTCGTAGCTCTTAGTTGATTTACTGATTATTGTTCACCGAAGAGACTTCGGTTTCGAAGGTGAACATGGCACGCTGTTTAGTTGTGAGGGAGTTCGGTCTGAGGATCGTCTCTCTTGACGGCACCTTGAGAACTGCATAGCGAGCATGTATAACGTTTTGGATTCTATCTATCCAAGCTACTAAGGGTCTACGATGGATGCCTTGGCGCTAGGAGCCGATGAAGGACGCGGCAGGCTGCGAAAAGCCCCGGGGAGCTGTCAAGCGAGCTTCGATCCGGGGATGTCCGAATGGGGAAACCCGTCTGGGGTAATGCCCAGTCACTCCGGTCTGAATATATAGGACCGGCAGAGGGAACCGGGGGAATTGAAACATCTCAGTACCCCGAGGAACGGAAAGCAAAAGCGACTTCCCGAGTAGCGGCGAGCGAAAGGGAATGAGCCTAAACCGGTGTGGTGGAATAGCCCGGTGGCGTTGCCACACCGAGGTCGTGGGACCTACCCGACGGGACACCGGAACCGTCAAGGAGTTACAAAATCGAGCGTTAGCTGAACCTGTCTGGAACGACAGGCCGCAGAAGGTAACAGCCCTGTAAGCAAAGGCGCATCGATCTCCTGGTGGAGTTCCCAAGTAGCACGGGGGATATCCCGTGTGAATCTGCGAGGACCACCTCGTAAGGCTAAGTACTTCCTAGCGACCGATAGTGAACTAGTACCGTGAGGGAAAGGTGAAAAGCACCCCGGTGAGGGGAGTGAAAGAGAACCTGAAATCGTGGACCTACAAGCAGTGGGAGGGGATCTATTGATCCCTGACCGCCTGCCTTTTGAAGAATGAGCCGGCGAGTCAGCGATACGTGGCAAGGTTAAGGCGTGTGCCGAAGCCGCAGCGAAAGCGAGTCTGAATAGGGCGTCGAGTCGCGTGTTCTGGACCCGAATCCGAGTGATCTATCCATGGGCAGGGTGAAGCGAGGGTAAGACCTCGTGGAGGCCCGAACCCACCAAGGTTGAAAACTTGGGGGATGACCTGTGGATAGGGGTGAAAGGCCAAGCAAACTCGGTGATAGCTGGTTCTCCCCGAAATAGCTTTAGGGCTAGCGTTGTATGTTTCGCCATGGGGGTAGAGCACTGATTGGGCTAGGGGGCCAACAAGCTTACTGACCCCAGTCAAACTCCGAATCTCATGGCTTTAGAGTACAGCAGTCAGACTGCGGGGGATGAGCTTCGTAGTCGAAAGGGAAACAGCCCAGACCGCCAGCTAAGGCCCCTAAATCCGAACTTAGTGGGAAACGATGTGGAGTCGCCCAAACAGCCAGGAGGTTGGCTTAGAAGCAGCCATCCTTGAAAGAGTGCGTAACAGCTCACTGGTCGAGTGATTCTGCGCGGAAAATGTAACGGGGCTCAAGTTCGGTGCCGAAGCTGCGGGATTCTGTCATGAGCTCGACCTGTACCTCTAGGGGTGCGGGTCCAGGCGACAGGATCGGTAGGGGAGCGTCGAGCAGCCATCGAAGCGGCGGCGTGAGCCAGCCGTGGAGGCTGCCCGAGTGCGAATGCCGGCATGAGTAGCGAAAGAGGAGTGAGAATCTCCTCCGCCGGATGTCCAAGGTTTCCTGGGGAAGGTTCGTCCGCCCAGGGTTAGTCGGGACCTAAGGTGAGGCCGAAAGGCGTAATCGATGGAGAACGGGTTGATATTCCCGTACCGCCTCGCGTGCGATCCGGCCAAATCCAGTGTGCTAAGGAAAGCCCTTCGGGGCCTACCGACCCCGCTGGTAGTAGGCGAACAATGGGGTGACGCGGAAGGGTAAGCGGACCCGGGCGTTGGTTGACCCGGGGTAAGTGTGTAGGGAGAGGTCCAGGTAAATCCGGACCTCACAATTCCCGAGGCACGATGCCGAGCCGATTTAGGCGAAGCCGCTGAACGCCCATGCCGCCTAGAAAAACCTCTAGTGAGTGCGCAGGCGCCCGTACCCCAAACCGACACAGGTGGACAGGTAGAGAATACCAAGGCGAGCGAGAGAACCCTGGTTAAGGAACTCGGCAAATTGGCCCCGTAACTTCGGGAGAAGGGGCGCCCCGGTAAGGTGTAGGACTTGCGTCCGAAGCCTGAGGGGGCCGCAGAGACCAGGCCCAAGCGACTGTTTACTAAAAACACAGGAGCGTGCTAAGTCGCAAGACGACGTATACGCTCTGACGCCTGCCCGGTGCCGGAAGGTCAAGCGGAGGGGTTAGCCGTAAGGCAAAGCTCTGAAGTCAAGCCCCGGTAAACGGCGGCCGTAACTATAACGGTCCTAAGGTAGAAGCACTCTTCGTGCAAGAGTGTCTGCCCTCCGCGATGGCGACATCGCGGGTTGCAGCTGGCTATATGCTGGAAACCCCGTGTATCCGACAGTACTCATTCATGCCACACCCTCTCTGGAGGGCGGAGACATGAATAGTGAAAATCTGATCGGTGCGGACAATCAGCAGGAAAGGCCAGGAATTGAGCAGTGGGTCGTCGGCTTTGTCGACGGCGAGGGCTGTTTTCGATCTCTACAGATCGAGCAGACCCGAACCGTTCTTCGAAGAGCACCCACTTGCAACCGCCAAGCGAGCGGACTTTCAGAAGTTCGCACAGATCGCTCGGTCTATGGAACGCGGCGAGCACCTCGACATCGAGGGGCTGGCTCGCATCTCCAGAATGACCGAGTCGACGTATCGCAGAGCGCGGTCTCGATTTCTGGAATCCTCAGAGGCCATACGCCAGCCCACTCAGCATCGACTGCTGAGTCGAAGATATGGTCCTATCCCCATGGCGACATGGGGGCACAATAGAGCGAAATTCCTTGTCGGGTAAGTTCCGACCTGCACGAATGGCGTAACGACTTGGGCACTGTCTCAACCAGGGACTCGGCGAAATTGCATTGTGAGTAAAGATGCTCACTACCCGCGACAGGACGGAAAGACCCCGGAACCTTTACTGCAACTTGGCATTGGAGTCTGGTATACGATGTGTAGGATAGGTGGGAGACTTGGAAGCGTCGGCGTCAGCCGGCGTGGAGTCGCCCTTGAAATACCACCCTTCGTATAGCGGGCTTCTAACCTCGATCCGTTATCCGGATCAGGGACAGTGCCTGGTGGGCAGTTTCACTGGGGCGGTGGCCTCCTAAAGAGTAACGGAGGCGCCCAAAGGTTCCCTCAGCCTGGTCGGCAATCAGGCGTTGAGTGTAAAGGCACAAGGGAGCTTGACTGCGAGACTTACAAGTCGAGCAGGGACGAAAGTCGGGCTTAATGATCCCATGGTGGCATGTGGAAGCGCCATGGCTCAACGGCTAAAAGGTACTCCGGGGATAACAGGCTTATCGCGCCCAAGAGTCCATATCGACGGCGCGGTTTGGCACCTCGATGTCGGCTCGTCGCATCCTGGGGCTGGAGCAGGTCCCAAGGGTCGGGCTGTTCGCCCGTTAAAGCGGCACGCGAGCTGGGTTTAGAACGTCGTGAGACAGTTCGGTCCCTATCCGTCGCGGGCGTAGGAGATTTGCGGGGATCTGTCCCTAGTACGAGAGGACCGGGATGGACGTACCTCTGGTGTGCCAGTTGTCCTGCCAAGGGCATGGCTGGTTGGCTACGTACGGACGGGATAAGCGCTGAAGGCATCTAAGTGCGAAGCCCACCTCAAGATGAGATCTCCCACCGTAAGGGTAAGGCCCCTGGTAGATGACCAGGTTGATAGGCCGGATGTGTAAGCGCAGTAATGCGTTGAGCTGACCGGTACTAATCGGCCGAGGGCTTGGATTTGAATCCAACTCCGCATACATGCTCGCTATGGAGTGCTCGGGGTGCCGAGCACTCACCGGGTTTCCGGTGGTGATAGCGGCGGGGAACCACCCGTTCCCATTCCGAACACGGAAGTTAAGCCCGCCAGCGCCGATGGTACTTGGGGTTCACACCCCTGGGAGAGTAGGTCGCCGCCGGATGCATACGTGAAAGATGGGCCGCCGATCAGGCGGCCCATCTTGTTGGAGGAGCTTTCACATGCCCAGCGATGGACGGAACAAAGACCGAAGCAGGATGTCGCGAGACGGCAACGGCCCGCGCTCCGGTCGGGGAGCACGGGAGCCGGTGCGACGCATCATCACCGGCAAGGGCACGACATTGCCCAAGTGGTTGCGTGAAGAGATCACGCGGGTAACCCGAAAGGATCGTCTGGAGGAGACTCTGTACCTCCTCGAGGCGGGCACCGACGCGTTCGCCGGCGGACATTTTCGCAAAGCGCGCTCTCTGTTGCTCAAGACGAAGCAACTATCTCCGAGAGCCTCCGCCATCCGGGAATTGCTTGGACTGAGTGCATACCGCAGCGGGCTCTGGAAAGAGGCATTGACGGAACTGAGGACTTACCGTCGCCTTACCGGAGACACCGTGCATATGCCCGTGGAGATGGACGTGCTCCGTGCGCTCGACCGGGACGAGGATGTTCGGCGCGTCTGGGAAGAGCTCAAGGAACTCGGCGGAAGACCGGAAGTGGTCAAGGAAGGGCGAGTGGTGTTTGCCTCCTTCCTCATGGATCACGGCGACGCCCGTGGAGCATGGGAAATCGCCAACCCGAAGCGCCTGGGTCAGGATCCTTTCGAGGAGGACCTACGGCAGTGGTTCGTGGCCGCCCGCGCCGCCTCGCTGCTCGACGACCGTGAGACGGCGCTCAAACTCGTGAGAGCCATCGAGAAGCACGATCCGGCGATGCCCGGGCTGGATGACCTTCGAGCTGCGATTCGGGACATCGACGCATAGACTCAAGAACAGGGCTTCGTCTGCCGATGTCCACTGTTGTGTCAGGGATACAGATGCTGCGCAGACTTCTTCTCGTAACGGCGGGAGCGGTTCTACTGACGGCGATGCCGTTCTCGAGCCGTGCAACTGCCGTATCGTTCGATGACCCCAACGTCTTCGGCTACGGCGAGGGTTGGAGCCCTCCATCGGAGCTTCGCTTGGGATCTACCGGCTACGGTGTGGTGCAGCTCCAGCGGCGACTCGCGGAGATCGGATTCCGACCGGGTCCGGTCGACGGCCGGTTCGGAGAAGCCCTGGGCGCAGCCGTGGTCGCGTTCCAGAAAGCGCACGATCTCCCCCGCGACGGAATCTTTCGATCGGGGGATTGGCAACTTCTCGATGAGCCCATCGTCGTGGGCGCTGCAGCGGCGCCGAATCGTGTGGAAATCGATCTTGAGCGTCAGGTGCTCTTCCTGATCGAGAACCAGAATGTGGAAAGCATCCTGCCGATCTCATCGGGCAGTGGAGGCACGTATCGCGGACAAAGTGGAAGTGTCTCGAAGGCGCGTACTCCCGAGGGGGCATTCTCGTTCTACCGCCATGTCGACGGATGGCGGATATCGTATCTGGGAGGACTCTATGAGCCCTACTACTTCCGGGGCGGGTACGCGATTCACGGGTCTGGGAGCGTTCCTGCCTACCCGGCTTCTCACGGATGCGTGCGCGTTCGGATCCCGGACATGAACTACCTGCTCGGACGGTTGAGGCTCGGAATGCCGATCTATGTATACGGCAACACCTCGAGCAGAAGCGACGTGGTCGCCGGTCCGGAGACGCCCGTCGTCCAACGCGTCGAGTTCAGTCTTCCTGTGCAGCTAGCCATCGCCTGATCCCGGCGGCCTGCATCGGCCAATTGGTCTTCTCGGCGTACGAGGCGATCGCATCCTCCGGATAGCCAAAGGCACGATATTTCTCTGCCGTCCACACCCTGAGGGCTTCGCCCGCTGCCTCATCTGACATTCCCGAGAATGTCGACACCGCCTCCACCCATTCGCGCAAGCGTTCTTCAGCTTCGTTGAGTGTGGTTTCTATGTCGTAACGCGGGCCGAAATGGGCAAACCCGAGGAAAGTCGGACGACGCTGCGCCATTCTCCTCATCTGTGCGATCTGCGCGTCGGGATCGAAATCCGGCGGCGGCGTCACGGGTTGAACGAAGTGCCCGTGTGGATAGCACAGCCCGAGGGCGTCACCGACGAACATGCCGCCGCCGTCCGAATCCTGGTAGACGACATGGTGCTTCGCGTGCCCTGGCGTGTACATGACGTCGAGGTACCTTCCGTTGCCCAGGGGAACTCGGTCTCCCTCGTCGAGAACCATTATGCGTTCGGAATCCACAGGCTCCATGGGACCCCATTCGGAGGTGAGCCACTCTTCTCCGAAGACCTGAATGGCCGAAGTCCACAGGCGTTCCGGGTGTACGAGATGCCTTGCTCCCCGAGAGTGCACTCCCACCTTTGCATTGGGGTATCGCTTCGCCATCTGCCCGGCCCCGCCCGCATGATCGAGATGGATATGAGTGACGACGAATGCCGCCAGATCATCCACCCCAAGCTCGTCGAGTGCTTCGATCAGATGCCCGAGTGTTGCAGAGGGGCCAACTTCGACGAGCACTCGCTCAGGAGTGTCGAAGAGATAGCAGGCGAGACGCTCGGACCGGCCTTCCATCCAAGCGTCGATTGCGTAGACGTGGTCACCGATTTCAACGGCACGTATGTCAGTCATGGGGACACTTTACGTCGTTCGTCGACCAGAAATGTCACACCCCGGCCCTACGGTGACCATCACCTCCCGCCTTCCCCGGAAAGGCACCGTCATGGACCTCAATCTTGCAGTTTTCTGTGGCCGCCTGGCCGCCCCGCCCGAAGTGCGCTCTTTCGATTCGGGGACGCGTCTGGTTCGCTATCTCCTCACGGTTCGCAGCGAGCAGCCCCGACGACGCGTCGACGTCCTGCCCGTCACGTTGTGGGATCCGCCGGAGGAATTGGTCGAAGACGCCCCTGCGGCCGGTTCTCGTCTCTGGGTCGTCGGAGCGATCCAACGACGATTCTGGGACGGGGTGCAGGGCCGGCGAAGCCGTCTCGAGATCATCGCAGACCAAGTGACCGTCCGCCTTGATGAGACAGCGCTCGTTCCGTGAATGTCGTCCGACGGCTGCTCGTCGTCGGCAGGCCTTCAAGTCTGCCGAGGCGGCGAGCATGGACGGCGGCTCCTCTTCACTGCCTACCGTCGCCGTGGCAGCCACGAGGAGAGCACGGCAGGCAACTGACGAGAAACGCAGCAGGATGACATGCCGACACCGAGAACTCCTTGTGAGAACGCTCCGGTTACGCTCAAGACTTCATGACCCGCATCGCTGTTGCAGCAGTCTCAACACACGCAGCCGGCGCCGCCGAACGGATCGCAGCGCAAGGGGGCAATGCCGTGGATGCTGCGATTGCCGCGTCACTCGTGGGCATGATCTCTGAGCCGGGCGTCGTTGCCTTGGGCGCCGGTGGCTTCTTCACCATTTGGCCGCCGGACGAGCCTCCTTGCACCGTCGACGGGTACGCCAGCATGCCGGGCAAGGGGCGGGATCCCTCCCGGCTCGGAGGGGGCATCTTCGACGCCTGGATGGCGTACGGGGGCGGCATGACCACCACGGTCGGCCACGGATCGGTGGCCGTTCCAGGCGCACTTGCAGGCTGCCAAGTCGCCTCCACACGCTTCGGAAGGCTGCCCTGGGGTCTCCTGGTCGAACCGTCGGTCGATCTCGCCGAGCGTGGATTCCCGCTCTCCGCTGCATCGTCGCGCTACCTCGAACACTGCCACGACACCATCTTCGGGTGGCATGAACCCAGCTACGCCGCACTTCACGACAAGAGCGGCCGGGTACTGCAGGTGGGCGCGACCGTGCACGTCGAAGGGCTCGCAGAGAGTCTGCGCTCCATCGCGGAGTTCGGTGCAGACGTCTTCTACAAAGGCTCTCTTGCGCGCAAGATCGTCGCCGACATGGATGCAGGCGGTGGACTGCTGACGGAACAGGACCTTGCAGGCTACGAAGCGACCCTTCGCGATCCCCTTCGACTCGAGATCCTCGGATGGGACATCGCTTCGAATCCGCCGCCGGCGGTCGGAGGCGTGGCCCTGGCGGCGATGATCGCGCTGATGGATCAGGAGCCTGTCGGTGGTTGGACGAAGGAGGCGCTGGACCGTCTCATCAAGGTTCAGCGCTCGGTCTTCGAGTATCGGCGGGGACATCTCGACGGGGCAGAGGACCTGGCCGCCGAAGCCGAACACCTGCTGAACATGATCGGCGAAGAAGGGGCCGCCTGGCTGGCAACGTCTCCATCGACCATCCACACTTCCGTCGTCGATGAGAGTGGGCTCGCGTGTGCCGCGACGTTCTCTGCCGGCTACGGCTCAGGGGTGATGGCCCCTGGTACCGGGATATGGCTGAACAACTCCCTCGGCGAGACTGAACTCAATCCTGGAGGCCTTCACGTGCTCGAGCCGGGAGAGCGCCTCCTTTCGAACATGGCACCGACGGTCGCCAGGGACGGCTCGGGTTCGGTGGTGGTCATCGGGTCACCGGGCGCAGATCGAATCACCACGGCCATCCTTCAGGCATTTCTGAACATCGCTCATCTCGGCATGAGCCTTCAGGATGCCGTGGAACATCCGCGGATTCACGTCGAGTTCGCAGACGGAGAGGCCCGTGTTGCCCATGAGCCGGGGCTGGCGGTCGAATCTCCCGGGTATCCAACAAGGCCCTTCGATCGTGAAGACATGTTCTTTGGGGGTGTGGGCGCCGTTGCCCTCCATCCCGATGGCACGATGGAAGCAGGCGTGGACCCTCGTCGGTCGGGAGCTGCCGTCATTACGTGAGCGTCGATCTGCGCACATACGCGGGTGGAACTGCACGGCTGTGTTTTCCCAGGTCCAGCACTCTTGACATGGGCGGTACCGTGAGATCGTCTCACTCATCCCCTCACTCATCCCACGGAGGTGCGCAATGCGATGGTTCTGGACCGACGATCTGGCGGCTGCTCTCACAGCTCACGATCATCCGAGTTCCGAACAGATCGCTCGGTGGATCGAACGTCCGGTGGCGCACGCGGCAAGCGACGAGGCCACTGCGCTCGAGGTCGCTCGACGCCTTCTGGAGGGAACCGAACGAGACTCGGCCGCATAGGATCCTGGGGAATGTTCGTGAACTCCTGTACGGGCGTGAGCGATGGGGCGAGGGGTAGGGATGATCATCGCCATCGCGCATCGGGTACCGACGACATGCATGCGTATACCCGGTAGCATCCGTCACGTGACGAAACGTATGAACCGGTGCAGGTGGTGTGGGGGAGTGCTGCCCAGACGCGCGGGCCCGGGAAGGCCGAGGCGCTACTGCAAGCAGAGTTGTCGACAGCAGGCGCACATCGCGCGGAAACTGGCGGACGCACATGGTCTCGGTGCGGACGAAGTTCTGGTGTCGCGCCGCGACCTCGAGGAGCTTCAGGGGCTTTTGTACGGTCTCGAGACCGCTCTGGAGGACGTCGCAGGTGATCTGGAGACGGCTGGAGTAGACGGTGATGCGTATCGGGAGGCTTTCGAGTGGTTGCGCGGCGCTGCCGAACCGCTCGCCGCCTTCTGGATGGAGCCCAAAGCCGCTCAAATGGGCTCGAAGCTTGCCCCATGCGCCGATTCGACGACGTAGCAGTGGCCCTGGAGGCCCGTCGCCTCATGGAACGCGTCCTCTACGGCGTGAATGAAGCGCTCGCTCGACTTGCGTGTGACGAGGGCGATGGCAGCACCGGCATAGCCACCGCCTGTGAGACGGGCTCCAAAACACCCGGGTGTGGACTGCGCAGCCTCCACCATCGCATCGAGCGGGCGGCTGGAGACTCCAAAGGAATCGCGCAGTGAAGTGTGGCTTTCGTTCATGAGGCTTCCAAACTCTCCGAGGGCACCCCGAAGCAGTGCATCCTTCGCGGCGAGCGTGCGTTCGTTCTCCGTCACAACATGTTTTGCACATTCGTACAGAGACTCTCCCAAGTCGTTCTTGTGGGCGTTGAGCCGGGCCATCGTGACGTCTCGCAGTGTCGTGACGCCCAGCTTCGCCGCGGCGACTTCACACTGAGATCGTCGCCGGTTGTACCCGGCCTCAATCAGGTTTCTGCGGGTTCCGGTGTCCATGACGACGATCGCCGCCTCGGGCGGAATCGGGACGTGGACACCTTTGAAAGAAAGACAATCGATGAGCATCGCATGGCCCTTGTGGGCACCCGTCACGATGAGCGGATCCATGATGCCGCTGCGAACCCCGACCCACTCGTTCTCGGAGTGTTGCTGAAGCTGTGCGAACGTACCGGGATCCCAACCGAGGTCCGAGACCTCGGCAAAGACCACTTCGATGGCGATGCCGAAGGCAGCCGAAGAGGAGAGACCTGCGGCCATGGCGATATCGCTCGCGATGACTCCTTCCCAGCCCTGGAGACGGTTGCCCGCCTTCTCCATGGCCCATGCCACACCTTTGGCGTACTCGGCCCAACCCTCACCGCGCGTGAGTTCGTCGAGATCAAGCCGTGCCTCATCGACGAAGGCTTCGGAACGGAGGAAAACCTTCCGATCGCTACGGGGTCGAAACGCTATCCAGATGGCTCTCTCAATGGCCATCGGGAGCACGTATCCACCGTTGTAATCCGTGTGCTCGCCAATCAGGTTGACGCGGCCGGGTACGCGTACGAGTCCCGTTGGCTTGGCATCATATTTGGTCGTGAACAGCATGATCGCGCGGTCGCGTCCAGCCACTGTGTCACCTCCAGCTCATCGGCACTGTCCGGTCGGCCAGGGGAACTCCGGTCCAGTATCCGTGCCCCGCGAGGACACTAGCTGCACTTGGCGATTCGCCATAAGGCGGCACCGCCGGGGAGCCGGCGGTGCGCGTAGCGGGGTCGGTGTTGGATTAGGCGTCGGCTTGGGCGGACTCTTCCTCGATCTTGCGGTGGACATCCTCCATGTCGATGTCGCGAACCTGAGTGATCAGGTCCTCGAGCATCGGCTCCGGAAGCGCTCCCGCCTGCGAGAACAGGATCACCTTCTCACGAAAGACCATGAGAGTCGGGATCGAGCGAATGTTGAAGTAGCCGGCCAGTTCCTGCTGGGCCTCGGTGTCGACCTTGCCGAAGACGATGTCGGGGTACTGCTCCGACATCTTCTCGAACACGGGTCCAAACATCTTGCAGGGACCGCACCATTCGGCCCAGAAGTCGACGAGGACCATATCATTGTTCGTGACGGTGTCCTCGAAGTTGTCCTTGGTCAGTGTGACGGTTGCCATTATCTCTCCAAAAGTTCTGTGATCATGATACCCCGAGGGGGTATATTGTACCCTTCTGTGGAGCTAACGCCGCAAGCGCCACTTCCATTCCCACCATTGTGCAACGCCGAGCGCCGCATCGACAAACCAATCCGTCACGTGACGTTTGGGGGCCCGAATGGGACACTGCGGGCCGACGATGGCGATACGGGGCACCGAGCCGGCCGAGGCCTGCCTGGGGCGTGTGGTGACAGGTCGTTACGACACGTCGGAGGGATCATGGGCGCGATTGCGAACAACGCGGGGACGGACACGGGGCCGCGCGTCGATTGCAGCCGGCGAACGTCAAGACAGTGGGCAAGCCGTCGGCTCGGCGGTGCGAGAAGGTCTGGGTCGGACCAGGCCTGGCAACGGTGCGGGTCTGGACGGTGAAACCCGATGCATTGGCGGAACGCCCATAATCCACGTTATGTCGAGTTGCGACGTATTTGTCCAACGGGCCAGGAATGGGGCGTTGCAGGCACAGTGGCTCCGACTCGATCTCGCGCTCGCCCCCACTGCCGGTGTCCGGGCGGCCAGGTCGAACGCGGTGGCAGTGATGGGTGGAGGCTGCATGTGCTCCGCTTTCGTGGACGGGCATCGGGCATGTGGGTGCCGCCGTGACGAGGCGCGCCCCCCTACCGGTCGGCCCGGGGGCTCGAGGAGATCGACAAGGCCGGCCGGATGTTGCCTTGGGGGTCCGGTGGGATCTGGGGTACAAACTCCTGGGGCACCGTAGAATCCCCATCCACAAGGCGTCCCCTGGAAGGCTCTGCTGGTGTTCGAGGATCCAATAGTGCAGTTGGGAGGCATAGTCGTTCTCGCGTTTGCGGTCACTTGGCTGGGAGAACGTATCCAGGTACCGGCGATTCTTCCACTGCTGCTGACGGGATTCCTCATCGGCCCCGCATTTGGGCTGATCAATCCGGATGATCTGATGGGAGACCTCCTCACTCCGGTGGTCTCGATCGCAGTCGGTCTCATCCTCTTCGAGGGAGGCCTCAGCCTTCGTATGAGGGAAATGGCCGGTCAACAACAGGTGCTGTGGCTGCTGGTAACCGTCGGGGTGCTCGTCACCTGGGCGGTTGGAGCGGTGACCGCCCTCGCCTTCACCGATCTCAAGCCTGGTCTGGCCGTGCTGCTCGGGTCGATTCTCGTGGTTTCGGGACCAACGGTCGTGGGGCCTCTTCTCAACCACGTCCGGCCGCGGCGCTCGGTCAGTTCGATCCTCAAGTGGGAGAGCATCTTCATCGACCCGATCGGGGCGCTGGTGGCCGTGGTGGCATTCGAGGTGTTCCTTGTCGGCAGGGTCGCCGCAACGCCGGGCGAGGTCATCAGCCAGGTTGCCCAGTTCACGTTTGCGGGAGTCGCGGTCGGAGGGCTCGTTGCCCTCGGTGCGATTGCTGCCCTTCGGCGCCACTGGGTTCCCGAGCATCTGCTGTCGCTGTTCGGTGTGAGTGTCGCTCTTCTGGCCTTCATCGTCGCCGACATGTTCGCCGCCGAGTCCGGCCTGCTCGCCACGACCGTGCTCGGATTGGTCCTCGCGAACCACAAAACGATCCGCACCGAACAGATAGTCCAGTTCTCCGAAGTGCTGAGAGTGCTGCTGATAGGGGTCCTGTTCATCGTTCTGAGCGCCCGCCTCTCGGCTGAGCAGCTCCAAGTCGACCTACCTGCAGCGATCGCGCTGGTGCTGACTCTGGTGCTCGTTGCGCGACCTGTGGCAGTGGCGGTCGCGACATGGCGGTCGCGATTGTCGTGGCAGGAGCGAGTACTACTCGCCGGGGTAGCTCCTCGCGGTATCGTCGCTGCCTCCATCGCATCGGTGTTTGCGCTCGAGCTCCAACGCGAGGGCATTCCCGGCGGCGACGAGATCACGCCGCTCGTCTTTGCAGTGATCGTCGCGACCGTCACCATCTACGGGCTTGGCATGGGCCCGCTCGCCCGCCGACTCGGACTGGCGGATCGGCACCAGGAGGGTGCGCTGATCCTGGGCGCCGGCCCGGTGGAGCGAGCAATCGCGGACGCACTGGCCAACTCGGGTGTGGACGTCGTGCTCGCCACGACCAACCGCGCCGACCACGACGACGCCTGGATGGCCGGCCTGCGCACCTACTACGGCGATATCCTCGCCCGCGACGTCGATCTCGACCTCGATCTGTCCGGCATCGGGCGGCTTCTGGCGCTGACTCCGAACGACGATGTCAACACCCTTGCCACCGGCCGCTACGCCGGCACCTTTGGCGGTGCCGAGACATACCAGCTGGTGCCTCGGCGTCGGGGCGCCGGGATCGACTCACATCCTCGGGCCGACTTGGGTGGCCGCCTCCTCTTCGGACCGGACTGGAGCTACAACGCGCTGCTCCATCTTCTCGACAACGGCGGGGAGATTCACCGCACCAAGCTCGATACCGATCCTGAGGGTCTGGGCGCCGCCGGACTGGGCGAGCGGGCAGCTGCGGTGCTGTTCGTGGTCAAACCCAACGGGAAAGTGCTCATCAGCGAGAGTGGCAACACGCGGGCGTTGCGCGACGCTGCACCGGGCGACACCGTCATCTTGCTCGTGTCCGCCAACTCCGAAGTGGATGCCTGAAGGGTCGGATCGTGACATGGCGGAGGACCACCGGGGAGCGATTGTTGCCGTCTCCGGTTGCCTCGGCCGCAGCAAGGTGCCGCGACATGGACAAGACGGCCAAGAGGCCATCAGAGCTTTGCCACCACTCCCCCACCGGGTGGCCTCCGAGCAGGTTGGGGGCCATGCGTGCATTCGGGGTCCGCGGACACAGGTCTCGATGTCGACAGGGACTCGCGACCGACCATGGACAGGTTCTCGCGCCGTGACACTAGCCTCCGCACCATGAACATCGAGTTCCTCGGTGGCACGGGCACCGTCACCGGCTCCAAGTACCTCGTCACGGCGGGAAACAGGCAAGTTCTCGTCGACTGTGGCTTGTTCCAGGGCTACAAGAACCTGCGTGAGCGCAACTGGGCTCCCCTCCCCCTGGACCCGGCGTCGCTCGATGCAGTCATGCTCACGCACGCGCATCTCGATCACAGTGGCTATCTCCCCCTTCTCATCAAGCACGGTTTCTCAGGCCCCGTGTTTGCCACACCGGCCACCATCGATCTCGCCGCGATTCTCCTTCCCGACAGCGGACACATCCAAGAGGAAGACGCCGAGTACGCCAACAAGAAGAAGTTCTCGAAACACGAGCCCGCACTCCCCCTCTACACCGAAGCCGACGCTCTCGCTGCGCTCGACAGCTTCCGACCGCTCGACTTCGACACACGCCACCGCATCGACCAGAACCTGTCGTTCCGTTTCCTTCCAGACGGACACATCCTCGGAGCATCCATGGTTCAGATCGAGTCTGGTGAGACGACATTGACCTTCAGTGGTGATCTCGGCAGGCCGGACGACCCGGTCATGATCCCACCACGAACAGGATTGAGCACCGACTACCTGGTGTGTGAATCCACGTACGGTGACCGGATTCACGAGCACGAGGATGCAGCATCCCGTCTCGAGACGATCATCAACAGTACGGCCGAACGCAAGGGCGTCGTGCTCATTCCCTCGTTCGCGGTAGGACGGGCACAGGCCGTGCTCTACGCCATCTACACCCTCATGGAAGCGGGCCGGATCCCGAGTATGCCGGTGTATCTCAACAGTCCCATGGCCGTCAAGACCACCGATCTGTACCTCAAGTACCCGCAGGACCACCGGCTCACCGTTGGCCAGCTCCGGGAGTTGGAGCGTGACGTGCGCCTGGTGCGGTCTGTGGAGGAGTCGAAGGAGCTGAACCACCTGGAAGGTCCTGGGGTGATCGTCTCGGCCTCAGGCATGCTCACTGGCGGCCGGGTTCTCCATCATCTCAGATTCATCGCTCCCGACGAGCGAAACACGCTCGTGTTCGTCGGCTATCAAGCCGCGGGAACCCGTGGACGCCGGATTCTCAATGGCGAGGACAAGGTGAAGATTCACGGTGAATGGGTACCCGTCCGTTGCAATGTGGAACACATCGGGGGCCTGTCGGCCCATGCCGATGCAAACGAGATCATGCAGTGGCTCGGAACCTTCGAACGTCCGCCGAAGCGGACCTTCATCACCCATGGCGAGCCGGACGCTGCAGAGGCGTTGCGAGTTCGCATTCGATCGGAGCTTGGGTGGGAGGTTGGAGTGCCGCTTCTGGGCGAGCAGGACGAGTTGACCGACTCTCCAGACTCGTGAGCTTCACCGGAGCCGGGACGCCACGATCTCTGCTGCGGTTCTCCCTGAAGCGATCGCCGTGCTCATCCCTCCCCCACTGATCCAGGCTCCGGTCAGGAACACATTGGGGATCGGCGTCTTCGGGGAAATGCGTACCAGCAGGTTGTCAACCGTCTGCTCACGGCCGTAGATGGAGCCTCGGGTCGCCAGACCGTAGCGATGGTTGGTCAGCGGCGTCGCTATCTCCATTACCTCGATGGAGTCCTGCAGGCCGGGGATGAGGCGTTCGGCTCGCGCGAGCAGGATGTCGGCTGCTGCGCGCTTCAATGCTCGGTACCGAGGGTTCCGTCGGTATCCAACCAGATCTCCACCGGTACCCCAGGTGTCCGCATATTCCCACGGTGCCAACGTGAGCATCGCCACGACACTCTTGCCTGCCGGCGCACAGCCGGGATCGGTGTGCGTGTAGTCCGCAATCACCATGGATGCCTTTGAGAAATCCCCGGACATCGCGGCGGCGTAGTCCGCGTCGGTGTCGAACGTCTCCGAGAGGAAGGCCTCGTGGGCGTTCCACCCCTCGGCACGGATGTCGCGGTCGAGCCCCAGGTACAGGACGAGTGTGGACAACGATGGCACATCGGCGCGTCGGTCCTGGACGTAGTCGTCCGGAAGCACATCCGTGCCCAGGAAACGCATCGTATCGACGGGACTGGCGTTCGAGATGACGACATCCGCGTCCACCGTGAGCCCGCGCTCTGTGGTCACGGCAACGGCGGTACCGTCTCGCACGACGATTCCGTTCACCGTCTGGCGGTAGAGGATCTCCCCCGCGTGTCTGGTGATCACATCTTCGAAGGCGCGACTGAGCGCCTGACTGCCGCCGACCGGGTAATACCCTCCGCCGACGTGATAGCTGTTCCACGCGAGGGCAAACAGTCCGGCACTCACCCGGCTCGGCGGCAGACCGAGATACCCCCACAGGGTAGAGAAGATGGTCGTGAGCCGTGCGTCACGGATATGGCCTTCGAGGAGCTCAGACCACGTTTGGGAGAAGGCACGTGCCATGGCCGGATAGCGTTCGAGCATCTCGAAGGGAGCCGGCCGCTCCCCATGCTGACGGTCGAGCGTGTAGCGGGCGACGTCGTGGGAGACCCGTCTGAGTGCCTCGACCAGACTATCGATTCCCTCACGCTCGCCGGGGAACAGAGACCTGAGCTGCGCCTGGTACTCGGCCAGATCGGCCGGTACCGTGATGTGGATGTCTGGATAGTGTGCCTGGTAGAGAGGGTCGAGTCTCGTCATCGGAAGATCGATTCCGAGTTCCTCCAGGATGGGATACAGCCAACCTCCCGGACCGGCGCCGTCCAGGGCGTGCAGGGCAACCTCGAAGCGGAAGTCATCCCGCTTGAATTCGTGGGCGTAGCCTCCAGGGACGGAATGGTGCTCGAGCACGGTCACACCGAGGCCTGCTCGTGCCAGGTGGGCAGCGGCGCTCAGCCCTCCGAGGCCCGCTCCGATGACGACTACGTTCACGCACAGCAGCCTAATGGGGGTCGACGAGTCTGTTGTTGCCCTCCCTGTACGAACGTCACGCAGCGTCCTTCCCGCTGAGGTCGTCAACCGATCGCGAACGCTCCGTAGCCAACGACCTGATCCTTGTCGCCGGCGGTGTCTCCCGAGTTGCGAAGATCGAGAAGGCGTACGGAGAGTTGGTGCCGTTCGGCGAACTGCAAGACACCTTGAATCCCGCGAAGCCCACAGGCGGAATGTCGCGCGAGGGCATTCCCTTGCCCCTTTACGATCCGGGATGCCGTTATCGAATCCACGCGTCGGGCGTCTTCATAACCGAGATAGTGGGACAGATCGGAACTGACGACAATCAACGTTTCCGGTCCTCCCTGGAGTGCTTCGAGTGTGTCGGCGACCAGTGCCGGCTCAGCGTCTCCAACGACCAGTGGAATCAGGTCGAACTCGTCGAGGACGACCTGGAGGAAGGGCAGCTGGACCTCGATGGAGTGCTCCCTGGCGTGTGCGGAAGGGATGACGGGAAGCTGCACCGGGAGAGGATCGACCAGCGGGATGTCCCCAAGTGGAGTTCGGAAACTGTCCACACCGGGGAGGGCCAGGCCTTCGAGCCAGACGAAGTGGGACGGTCCAATCACGACGACTCTGTGAACGATGTCCCGGTTGAGGGTCGCGTATGCCATGGCGGCAACAGGACCCGAGTAGATGTACCCGGCATGAGGAGTAATGATCGCTTTCGGGTGGCGGGTGATGTCGACCTTCGCCGAGGCAAGGAACCCTTCGATCATGCCGCGAAGCTGGACGGGGTCCTGCGGATAGAAGGTACCGGCGACGGCAGGTAGACGCACCCTCATGATTCGAGCTTACCGCACCGGATCAACTCCTGATCACGGCGTGGTGCACCTTCCCGGCGAACGCGCTCGGATGCGTGGTCGGTGGCGGCCTGTTCCCGTGGCCAGTGCGGTTTCCGAGGGTGCCTCGTCGAGTCGGGAAGGCGTGGATTGTTGCGCTCTGCGGCTGCGATTGGGCCATGAGAGCCGTTGAGACCGTTTGTAGCCGGCGCGCGTGTCTGAGACACACGCAGGGTTCGTTTCCGGTCCAGTGAGCGTCTTGATGCGCTCCCCCGTCCTCGACTCGTGGGGCGATTCTGCAGAGTTGCTCTGAAGCAGCGCGGGCGTTCACTCCCGCCGTAAACAGCCGTCCGCAGCCATGGAGACCGCAGATCAGGTCTTCGGCTTCGACCTATCGGATCGCCGGACGCCGTTGCCACATCAGTTTGTCCATGAATCCCCATGACGTGCGGTGGAGGGTCGAAGGGCCCCACACCTGTAGCGCCGCTCGATGAGCTGGGCTCGGGTAGCCCTTGTTTCGCTCTAGCCGATACCACGGGAGGTCGCTGGAGAGGGAGCGCATGAGCCTGTCGCGGGTTACCTTGGCGAGAATCGACGCGGCCGCGATCGAAAGCGAGGTTCGGTCTCCGTGAACGATCGTGTGGCTGTTTCCCCGGGCTACAAAGTCCCACGGCCCGTCGACGAGCACCCTGTCAGGCTGTCGATGCAGAGCACCGATCGCTCTCGAAGCCGCCAGGCGTTGCGCCTGGGACATGCCGAGACGATCGCACTCGGCTGCAGTCGCGTGCCCGACCGCCCAGTCGTCGCACCACTCCGCCACCCGGTCGAACAGGGCCTCACGTTCGTGCTCGTTGAGGAGTTTGGAATCACGAACCCTGTAGATTCGTCGCCGTTTCGGGAGGACGGCAACTGCGATCGTGAGCGGACCCGCCCATGCTCCACGACCGACCTCGTCGATCCCCGCGACGACACTTTCTCCCGAATTCCAATACTCCTGTTCCACCAGGAGGTTCGGAGAGACACCTCTGATGGATGGACGAAGCCGTGTCGTTGCCACCGGGCGAGCCTACCCGACAAACTGCTCAGTTCATGCTCGGATCGGTGGGAAAGTCCGCGAACAATGCGAGGTCTCCGTGCTGTCGTCTCAACACCTTCGACCAGAGCAAGGTGGCGTCGGATGAGAAGACATCCTGATCATCCAAGTCGACCACGAACCAGCCGGCCTCGGCAATCTCTCTCTCGAGCTGACCGGGGCCCCATCCCGAATAGCCCGCGAAGACCCGCACCTCCTCGAGACCTTCGATCTGCGTCGAGCTGCGGCTGAGGTCGACCAATCCCAGGCCGCAGCAGATCGGTGTCCACAGATCTGATTGCACCACCCCTCTTCCGAGACCGATGGCCGCATCGGTATCGACGGGTCCACCGAACCCCACGAGGGGGTCGGACGCCAAGTGGGTCCACTCCGGCAGGTGATCGGCTACGGCGACGTCAGACGGTCGATTGAGGACCAGGCCGACGGCCCCCTCATCTCCGTACTGGCACAGCAACACGACCGTGCGAGCGAAGTTGGGGTCGACAATCGTTGGAGTGGCGACGAGAAGCTTCCCTGCCTTCAGCATGGCCTCATGTTTGCACGATCCGACTTGTGTCGCATGAGAGCAGGCAACACCGGGAAGTTCACGGGTACGACTGTGTTGGCAGACAGTGTTCGTGGTTTCGATGGCCGGTCGGGGGCGTCGCCCGTGAGGACACGGGAAGAGAACACCGGGAGCGGAATTCCGGCGGAGAGATGGCGCAAACGTTGCCTGTGGAGCTAGTAGTTTGGAGGTCGTGAGGATCTGGAGGGCAGACGAGCAGGACCTGGCGTCCGTGGCGCAGATCGCGAATGTGTCGTGGCGTATGACATACCGAGATCTTCTGGATGCAGACACGATCGAACGATGGCTCGCGGCCGCGTATTCGCCTTCGGCGTTGGAGCAACGGTGGGAGGACCATCCGATCTTCCTGATCGAGATCGATGGCCGCCCCGCGGCGTTCACCGACGTCTATGTCGAAGGAAGCACAATCGTCGTGGCGGCGATGTGCACGCACCCGGAGTATCGCCGGCACGGTGCGGCAACGGCGCTCCTCGAGAAGATTCGATCCCTGGCACCTTCCTTTCCGGTCACCGTGGATCTGATCCTCGGAAACCAATCGGGAGAAGGCTTTGTCGAGCATCTCGGGTTCAGCCCGGGTGAGACAATGGAGGTTCATCTCTACGGAGAGCCGTTCCTGGAGAGGCGTTGGTGGATGGAGTCTGCTCTGATGAGATCCTCGTGAACACGCTGCCGAAGGTCTTGCTGCATGACCATCTCGACGGTGGCCTCCGGATCGAGACGATCCTCGATCTTGCAGAGGCGCAAGGCTACGGGTTCCTCCCGGAGACCGATGAGCGGGATCTGGCGGCATGGTTCTACCAGGGTGAATCTGGTTCTCTGGCCAGATATCTCGAGTCGTTCCGGCACACGATCGGTGTCATGCAGACTGCAGAAGCTCTGCAGCGCGTGGCCTATGAGGCAGTCCTGGATACTGCATCGGACGGAGTGGTGTATGGAGAGTTCCGGTTTGCCCCGACCAACCACACAGAGCTAGGCCTCAGTCCGGAGGAGGTGGTCGAAGCCGCGCTTGCCGGCCTCAACCAGGGATCCGCGGAGACCGGAATGTTCGTGGGCCTGATCCTGGATGCGATGCGTGAGCGCGACGACTCTCCTCTCGTGGCGCGGCTTGCATCGGCGTACTCACATCTCGGCGTGGTCGGCTTCGATCTCGCGGGTTCCGAACTCGACGTTCCAGCCGACCGTCATTTGGTCGCCACCAGGATCGTACGGGGCGCCAACATGGGCCTGACCATCCATGCAGGAGAGGTGGACGGTCCCCACAGCATCTGGACGGCCCTCCAACGCTGCGGGGCACATCGCGTTGGCCACGGTGTGCACATCATCGATGACTGCACGCTCGACGGCACCGACATCGTCGAGCTTGGAGATCTTGCCGCGTATGTCCGCGACTTTCGGGTTCCTCTCGAAGTGTGTCCTTCCTCCAACCTGCACACAGGCGGCTGGTCTGCACGTACCCATCCGGTGGGAGCGCTTCACAGAGCGGGCTTCACGATCACACTCAATACCGACAATCGGCTGATGAGCAGGACCTCGCTGTCCAGCGAGTTCCGCTTTGTCGTGGAGCATCATGGATTCGAACGTTCCGACCTGTTGAAGGTGACCGAAAACGCGATGATGGCGGCGTTCGCTCCGCTTCCCCTCAAGCACAGGATTCTGGAGGAGCGAATCCGGAGTGCCTACGCCTGAACCTGTTCCTCAACCCAGGTGGCGATGTCGTTCAGGACCTTGGCCTGCTCGGGCTCGTTGTGGCACTCATGGCGAAGCCCTTCGTACAGGATACGCTTCGCGTGGGGCTCCAAGAGTGCACTCGCCGACGGAGGGACGAGTGAGTCTTCGGATCCGTGAATCGTCAGCGTCGGGAGCGAGATCTTCGCCAGTTGACCGATTGTCGCAACTTGGGCCTGCAGTGCCTCCGCTGCGAGTCGAAGCGTGGCCTTTGTCAGGACCAGCGGATCGGCGAAGTAGGCCTCTCCGACTGCCGGGTCTCGCGACAGTTGATCCGCGGTGATCCCCGTCGCCACGGCGAGCGTGGGCAGTAACGGACCGAGGATCTTCGGGAGCACATGCAGTATCGGTTTCAGGTTGTCTTCGAGGCCGGGTGCGCTCGCTATGAGAGCGTCCGGCTGCGGACGATCCGACGTGACATACGACGCGGCAATCAGTCCTCCGAGCGAGTGTCCGTAGAGCACGACGGGAGCTCCGATGGATTGCGTCTCCAACAGCCTGTCTTCGAGATCGTCCAGGTAGTCGCTCCAGCGTCCGACGTAGCCTCGTCGCCCACCGGACAGACCATGTCCTCGCAGGTCGAAGGCGGTTACGTCGATACCCCTTCCGTTGAAAAACCGGGCAACGTGGTCGTACCGTCCGCTGTGTTCGCCAAGTCCGTGAACGATGAGCATCGCCGCCTTCGGGCTTGGTACCGCCCATCGCCGTATGGCGATCATCGTTCCGTCTCTCGCCGTTCTCTCTTCCATGACCTACTCCTCCATGAACCAGCTGACATTCAGATGACGGGCGGCAAGGGCGTCGTCGGGCCGATGGACAGGCGTCAGAATGGGAGCGTCCTTGACGGCTGTGGGATCCGTGTACGCCTTCTCGCCGATCGCGTTCATCGCGGCAGCCAATGCCTCCAAAGTCTCCCTCGACTGCGTCTCGGTCGGCTCGAACATGAGCGCCTCGTGAACGATCAGCGGGAAGTACATCGTTGGAGCATGGAATCCCTCATCGAGGAGGGCCTTGACGATGTCCATGGTGTGTACGCCCGTTTCGGTTTTGATCCGATGGGCGGAGGCAACGAACTCGTGCATACACGGCGCCGGGTACGGAATCTCGAAACGGTCGCTCAGGAGGTAGGCGAGATACCGGGCGTTCAGCACGGACCGCTCTGCGACTCGCCGGAGGCCTGCTCCTCCCAGCGCACGCATGTAGGCGACGGCGCGCAGCACCACGCCGAAATTCCCGTGCCGACCATGCACCCTGCCGATCGAGCGCGCAGGCATTCCCCATCGGAGGAGGCCTTCGTCGTCGCGTACCGGCAGCGGTCCTGGCAGGAAAGGAGCAAGTTCCCTCGAAACCGCCACGGGGCCGGATCCCGGTCCACCACCCCCATGGGGAGTCCCGAAGGTCTTGTGCAGATTGGAGTGGACGATGTCGAACCCCATGTCACCCGGTCTGGACACTCCGAGGATCGCATTCAGGTTGGCTCCGTCGTAGTAGAGGAGGCCTCCCACCTCATGCACGGCATCGGCGATATCCAGGATCTCCACTTCAAACAGCCCGAGCGTGTTCGGGTTGGTCAGCATCAAGCCGGCAACCTCGTCGTTCAGGACTGCACGGAGTGTGTCGAGGTCGACCATTCCGTGCTCATTCGATGGCACTTCTTTGACCTCGTAGCCGCTCAGCGCGGCCGACGCCGGGTTCGTACCGTGTGCGGAGTCAGGGACCAGCATGACACTGCGCGGATTCCCGTTGGCAGCGTGGTACGCACGAGTGATCATCATGCCCGTGAGTTCTCCTGCGGCTCCGGCGGCAGGCTGGAAGGTCGCACGAAACATGCCGGTGAGCTCGCAGAGGATACGCTCGGCTTCCACCAGCACCTCCATCGTCCCTTGCGCTGCGTAGGGCGGAGTGTCCGGATGCAGAGTCCCAAACTCTGGGAGATCGGCAACCCAATCGGCGATCTTCGGGTTGTACTTCATGGTGCAGGAGCCGAGGGGGTATGCACCGAGGTCGACGGCGAAGTTGCGGTGTGCCAGGCGGGTGACATGCATCACCAGGTCGTGCTCGGACACCTCCGGGAGATCGACGAGACCATCGCGTCCCTCCACGAGATCCAGCGGCGACTTCGGTACGTCGAGGGGCGGGAGAGACCACGCCTTCCTTCCGGGACTGGAGAATTCTGCGAGTGTCGGCTCGGTGGCGCCGCCCAGGAGCGGCGAGGATGATGCGCGTCCTGCGGGTTCAGCCATTCGCGAGCACCTCCTTCATGGCGTCCGCGTATCCGTCGAGTTCTTCTCTGCTCCTGCGTTCGGTGACGGCGATGAGTAACCCACCGGGAAGATCCGGATAGTCCTTCGAAAGGGCGATTCCCGCCAGGTAGCCGCGATCGATCATCGCCTCGATCACGATCTCAGGTTCCATGGGGAGAAGGACGGCGAACTCGCGTACGAACGGTGCCTCGTTGGCGCGCTGGACACCGGGGATCTGCTCGAGACGTTCTGCCAGATAGTGCGCTTTCTGTGCCGATTGCTCTCCGACCTCGGCCAAGCCATTTGGGCCGAGCCATCCGAGCTGCACGGCGGCCGCGACCGCGTTGAGCGCCTCGTTCGAACAGATGTTGGAGGACGCCTTGGCTCTTCGAATATCCTGTTCCCTGGCACGCAATGTCATCACATAGGCGGTTGCACCGTCACGATCGACGGTCCGTCCGATGATCCGACCCGGCATGCGCCGCATGTGCTTGGTCGTGATGGAGAAGAGTCCGAGGCCGGGTCCTCCGAAGGACAGTGAGCTGCCGAGCGCCTGACCTTCGCCGACGGCGATGTCGACCCCAGCGGATCCGGGGCTTCGGAGTACGCCGAGCGTCATGGGGTCATAGGAGACGACCGCAAGGGCGCCATGCTGTCGTGCCGTGGCCACGGCGTCGTCGTAGTCCTCAACCACGCCAAGGTAGTTGGGCTGGGCCCACAGCACGGCGGCGGGTTCCGGTCCGGCATCTGTTGCCCAGACGGTTCTCCCACCGACAAGCGGATGTTCGACCATCTCGATGTCTCTCGCCGTCGCCAGGGTGCGGATCGTTTCGCGAATCCGCGGACTCACCCCCAACGAAACCCAGACGGCAGAGCGCCGGGTCGCCAAGATCGCCGCATTCACGGCCTCCGCGGCGGCGGTCGCACCGTCGTACATGGAGGCATTCGTGATGTCCATCTCCGTGATACCGCACACCATCGACTGGTATTCGTACAGGATCTGGAGCATGCCTTGGGACACTTCCGCCTGGTATGGCGTGTAGGCGGTGACAAACTCCGGACGAGACGTGAGTGCCTTCACCGTAGGTGACACGTAGTGGTCGTAGTAGCCGCCACCGGCGAAACAGACGAGGTCGGAGCGATTCGACCGGGCCCAGGCGGCGAACATGTGCTGCAATTCCGCCTCGGAGACGCCTTCCCCGACCCTTGGAGAACGATCGACGAGCACGCTGATCGGCAGATGAGCGAAGAGATCGTCGACGTCCCGAAGTCCGAGGCACTCGAGCATCATCGCTATGTCCTGTTCCGTGTGTGGAGTGAAATCCATGGGTTATCGCCTCCCGATGAACGGCAACTTTGCCCGGTGGGCGGAGACCCACTTCCCGCGGATCTGGACTTCGATAGTCGCATCTGGCTCCGCGGGCGGGCTCAAGTATCCGAGCCCTATCCCCCGCCCGAGCACCGGGCTGAAGTTGCCACTGGTGACCGTTCCGGACGAAGCTCCCGCACGCATCGGATATCCGTGTCGGGCGATCTGCCGACCGTCCATCACAAACGCAACCTGGCGTTTGGGCAGGCCCTGCTCCATCTGGCGTTGGAGGGCGGCCTTGCCTACGAATTCGTGGTCCCACTTGACGACCCAGCGCAGTCCTGCCTCCAGGGGTGTGGTCGATTCGTCGAGGTCCTGTCCCCACAGGGGATAGCCCATCTCCAGCCTCAAGGTGTCGCGCGCTCCGAGCCCGCATGGTGCGGCACCGGCATTCAGCAATGCGTGAAACATGGCGACACCTGCGCCTCGGGTGATCGCGATCTCACCACCGCGCTCCCCCGTGTAGCCGGTGCCGGCGATCTGTACCGGCGTGCCCCGGAATTCACCTGTGGTGACCCGGAAGTGATCGGGGACGAGGCCGAAGATCTCCTTGAAGACGCGGGGTGAGTCGGGCCCTTGAAGAGCGACGAGAACGGTGTCCTCGCGTATCGACTCGATGGTCACGCTCGAGGGCGCCGCTGCACGAAACCTCGCCCGGATCCCGTCATCATTCGCGCCGTTGGGGATGACCCAATACCGCTCGTCGGACCAGCGCCACACGATGATGTCGTCGAGTACACCGCCCGCTTCATTGAGAGACATCGTGTACTGCGCCGCACCGGGATCGACGTTGATGATGTCGTTACAGAGAAGGCTGCGGAGCAGGTTCGTGCTGCCGTTTCCCTCGACGAGGAACCTGCCGAGGTGGGAGACGTCGAACACGCCGGCCGCTTTTCGAACGACCTGGTGCTCGCTCAGCACACTGTCGTACTGAATGGGCATCTCCCAGCTTGCGAAATCGACGAATCTGGCGCCGAGGCGGACGTGTTCGGCATGCAGCGGGGAACGTGGCATCAGCGCGGCTCCTTCCGGCTCGTCATTGTGCTGCTCAGCTTAGACATCGCCGCTGGGGCCTCATGCTCGCTGAATCAACCGGCGGAAGCGTCCTCGACGACGTTCACGTCCGGTGGGCCCGGGATTCGTGTCGGTGTTGCGAGTCCTTCGAGCTGGTCGGGTTCGTCCAGGCCGTACTTCACGAGGAGGTGCAGGTAGTCCCGCTGGTAGAAGATCTTGCAGGTCACGTCCGGGTACAAATCCCTCAGCCGTCGGACTTTCCGGTTCTTTCGGGTCACGAGGCGCTGGTTCATAGTGGTGATCTCGATGAACACGTCTTCTGCCGGCAGGTAGAAGTCGGGGGCAAAGAAGCCCGTTGCCGTGCCGTTCTCGTCCCACGAGATAGGAAAGGCGCGCGGTTCATACTCCCAGTCGATCCCGTAGAAGTCGAGCAGTCGTGCGAACTGGCGTTCGCTGTTGTGGGCAAACGTCACCTGATCGGCGCGCCCATTCTCGAACGTAGCGTCTTCGTTCAGACGCCTACCTCCTTGGCCTGAGCGGCTTCCTCTTCCTCGGCCCACAGAGCATGGATCTCACCTTCCAGCTCTTTCTGAACGGGGCCGACGGCGATGCCGAACACACCCTGGCCGCGCCGGAACACGTCGACGACTTCCTGTGAGCTGTGCGCCGCGTAGATGGTCTGTCCATCCGAGAGCAATGTGACGTCCACCAGCGGACGAGCAGACTGCAGCTGGACACGGAGAATCCCGATCGCCTGGCGGATCTTCTTGAGGCTCATGCCTGCGTCGAGGAGGCGCTTGACCACCTTGAGCTGTACGACGTCGCCGAATGCGTAGAGGCGTTGTGATCCGGAGCCTCGAGCGGTTTTCAGCGACGGCTGCAGCAGGCCGGTGCGCGCCCAATAGTCGAGTTGCCGGTACGTGATACCGACGAGGCGGCATACTTGCGGTGCTCTGAATCCCTGTTCGCCCACGGTCTCGCTCCTTGGTAGCAGGTTACACGCTCGTAATTCGGATACTCAAGTTACCGGCGAGACAGGCGACTTGTCAACAACCTCTGTGGATAACTCGACTGGACCTTGCCCCATCGTGCTCCGCATTGGGTTGTCGTTTTCATATCGCGGTAGTGCAGCGATGCGAGCCTTACGGAGTGGAAGGTGCCCTACCTTCCACACGCATCTACGAGACGTTCGAGCTGACCGGGAACGCCGACACCGATGAGGACGTCTCCGGCTGCGAGGACGAGATCGGGGTCGGGATTGAAATGGAGTTCGCCGGTTACGGCACGCTCCACCGCCAGAACCATCGCGCCGGACCGTTCGCGAATAGCGGCATCCTTGAGGCTCTTGCCGACAACTCTTGATCCCTCGTGAATCGGGACGCGTTGGACGCGATACTCAACGGGCCCTTTGCGCGCGACGAGATCGATGAAGTCCGCCAGTTCGGGCTGGATCACGAGGGAAGCCAACCTCCGGGCCCCGACGCTCTGGGGGGAGACCGCCCGGTCGGCTCCGGCAAGGAGCAACTTGTGCTCGGCTTCCATGTCCGAGGCCCGGGCAACCACCATCAGACCGGATTGGAGAGCTTTGGACGATAGGACGATGACCAGGTTGTCGGAATCGGAATTCACGGCGGCGACGAGGGCCTTGGCCTTCTGGATGCCGGCGAGTTCCAGAGTCTCGTCGTAGGTGGCGTTACCCTCAACGACCAGGGCGCCCGCCTCTCGGGCACGATCGGCCACCGATCGGTCCCGCTCGATGACCACGCATGGGAGCTTGCGCTCCTGGAGGATCTCCCATACTCCCCTGCCGACCCGCCCCCAGCCGCAAATGATCGTGTGATCCGTCAGACGCCTGGTTTTGTACTCCATCTGTGCTCGCCTCCGTTCCGAGATGTTCTCGACTGCCATTTCCAGGGCGGCAGCCGCGGTGAAGAACAACGTCCCGACGCCCACGATGATCAATGCCATGGTGAGGACACGTCCTGTCACCGAGAGCGGTACCACTTCCCTGAATCCCACGGTTGAGATCGTGATCACGACCATGTAGAGGGCTTCGAGGAAACCTGCATGTTCCAGGATGATGAATCCGAGGGTTCCCAGCACGACCACCGCAATGAGGATCGCTGCCCCGATGCGGATCCTGGCGGTACTCGTCATTCCCCGGGAGGCCCTTCGTGCGGGACAAAATCCTCAGGGGTCACTTCGTCGAGAAACTCCCGGAATTTCTCGATCTCGGACTCCTCGTCCTCGTCGCGAATCTCGATCCCGGCATCGTCGATGACTTCTGCAGAAGCGAAGATCGGCGCGCTGGTTCTCGCCGCCAGAGCGATGGCGTCGGAAGGCCGAGCCGAGATGTGCACCTCTTCGCCGTCTCGATCGAAGACGAGGTCGGCGTAGAACACGGCATCACGCAATTCGGTGATCACGATCCTTACGACCGTTCCACCAAGAGCCTCCGCGACCAACTTCAAGAGGTCGTGTGTCAGTGGACGCTGAGGGACCAGGCCCTCTACGGCGTAAGCAATGGCTGTCGCTTCGACGGCCCCGATCCATATCGGCAAGAATCGGGTGCCGGCGGTCTCGCGCAGAAGCACGACCGGCTGGTTGGTCGGCAGTTGGAGACGTACTCCGATCAGTTCCACTGGGATAGCGTCATTCACAGCCCAAGCCTATCACCGGCCAAACGCGTATTTCGCGAGCAGGCCCGGCTCTTCCTGAAACCTCGCGAGGTCCAGTACGGCCCAGATCGAGCGGAGATTGCGATAGTGTCCCTCCCAGTCGAGGCCGTAGCCGAGCAGGAACTCGTCTCCCACCTCGAACCCTCGATACTCGACGGGGACATCGACGATCCGGCGGGGTGCCTTGTCCAACAACGCAACGGTGCGCAAGCTCGCCACGTCTCTCGTGGAGAGCAACCGTCGTAGAAATGTGAGGGAAAGCCCGGTGTCCACGATGTCTTCGACGATGAGCACGTCGCGGTGTTCGAGCGAAATCTCCGTGTCCATTGCAACGCGAGCTCGGCCTCCTTCGCCAAAGCGGTTCAGCAAGAGAAAGTCGATCTCACAGTCCCCGGTGATCACGCGTGACAAGTCGCTGAGAAAAGGAAGCGACCCTGCGAGAACGCCGACCAGGACAGGTACGGTGTGTGCGTAATCGGCACTGATGAGTTCACCGAGCACTCCGATGCGTTCCCCGAGCTCCTGCTCATTGATGACCTCGACGACCGTCTCAGCCATCGCCCCACAACCACGACCAGTAGCGTCCTGCCCATGCAAGTGCATCCTTCAGCGTTGGGAGACGCTGAAGGTCGGCGCCGACGAGCGCTGTCTTCCCGGCGGTTTCGTCGTCAATGGTGGCGGTGACCACGGGGATCGCTCCTTCGAAGCCCGTTCGGAGGGTGATTGCCTCCTCCTTGGCGGCGAAGGCCTTGACGGTGGAGTCGGCGGTCATATCCTGCAACTCGGTGGAGGATCGCCGCTGGGCATACGTGACTCCCTCCATGATCACCTCGATCACCCCGAATTCGGCGAGCCCGTAATCGAGGAGCGCCGTTGCGTCTCCGAAGCTGTCCGTAGATCCCATGACGACCGCGTAGAGCCGCCGACCCGAGTTCTCCGCACCCGCGACGAGGACGTGTCCTGCATTGCCCGTGTAGCCGGTCTTGACGCCGATGGCGCCTGGGTAGATGTCCAGGAGTTGATTGGTGTTGTGAACGATTCGCTGCGTTCCGTCGGGTGCATCCGGAAGTCGCGCCGTCTGTGTATGGACCAAGGTTGCGAAGAGAGGATTCTTCATGGCAGCTCTCGTCATCGTCAGGAGGTCACGAGCACTGGTGAAATGCCCGGGCACATCGAGCCCGTGCGGATTTACGAACTGAGTGTTCTCGAGTCCCAGATCATGAGCCTTGTCGTTCATCAGAACAACGAAGTCTTCGACGCTGCCGCCGACACCCTCGGCTACTGCTATGGCGGCATCGTTCGCCGATCGAACCAGCAGCGCGGTGAGGAGGTCTCTGAGCGTCCACACCTCCCCTTCGACGAGATCGGCCTCTGCCTCTCCGACCCCGGCGGCGCGAGCACTGATCCGGATCGGGTCATCGAGGTTGCCCTGATCGAGAGCCACGAGCGCGGTCATGATTTTTGTCGTCGATGCCATCGCACGCCGCTCGTCTGCGTTGTGTTCTGCAAGGACACGATCGAACGTGTCGTCATAGAGGATCCACGCCTCGGCGGTCACGTCTGGAGGAGCCCCCGCAAAGGCGCCATAGATCGGCAGAGGTGGCACATCTTGGACGGCTGCGACCGCCGGTGGGACGGAGGCGACGACGAGGGCGATGGACAGGAGAACGAGTGTGATGAGACGCATCGAGAATCGCGGAGCCGGCGCGGGCGCCCGCGCGGTGTCGACGACCGACGCCCGAGCAGCCGCTCGCCGGCGTGTAGAACCAGGAACATGGGAGCTTGTTCGGTGCATGATCTGTGACTCGGGCCCTTAGTCCGCTGCCATGAGGGCGCGAAGTTCCTCTGAGAGAGCAGCGCTTCGGATTCTCGCGATCGCATCTGCGCATCCCGCGAGCATTTCGGCGGCTCGCTGTCTCGCCTCCGGGCTCTTGGCGCGCAGTAGTGCAGCCGTGAGGGCCTCCAACAGCTCGGCATCACGCTCGCTGGAGATGCGCACGGAGCGCAAGTGACGAGCCTCGAGACCGTAGGCGAGCAACCTCTGGGCCTGGGTGGCGATGGCTACCTCTTCCGCCGAGTAACGCTCGGGCTTGCCTTCCTCCGGCCGCACGACCCGGTGGTCGATCAGGTCACCCAGTTGGCGCGATGACAGTCCGGTCACTCGCCGAAGCTCATCGCGATCGACTTCTTGGCTGGCAGATTGGAAGAGCTGCTCCGGCGGTGGACCGGCCGGCGCGGGAACCGGCATCTCTTCGCCCCGTTCCCACATAGTCAACTTCGACTTGATCACTTTCAGAGGAAGGAAGTGATCTCTCTGCTGCTGGAGGATGTAGCGAAGACGCGCCACGTCTTCGTCGGAGAAGGACCGGTAGCCCGAGGCGCTGCGTCTCGGATTGATCAGGCCTCGGCCTTCGAGAAACCGTACCTTCGAGACGGTGAGGTCCGGAAACTCATCCTTGAGAAGGGTGATCACCTCACCGATCGAGGCCCCTTCACTCATTGCCTTTGGCCACTACGAGATGAAACTTCCCGACGATGACCTCATCCCCCGTCTTGAGCGTTGCTCTGTCGACCCGCTCTCCGTTGACATAGGTGCCATTGGTCGAGCCCGAGTCTTCGACGGTGAGGTCGGAGCGGTCGAGAATCAGTCGACAGTGATGGCGAGAAACCGTGATGTCATCGAGGAAGATGTCCGAATCCGGATGGCGGCCGACGGTGGTCGTCCCCTCCTGGAGCACCCATCCCATGCCTGCTCTGGGACCGCGCTTGACGAGGAGGATGTGATCTCCGGAAAGAGTCGCTTTCTCTGCTTCCGGGATGGGCGCGGCCATCTCGGGCACGAAGGTGATCGTCGGCTCGTGCTCGATAGAGATCCCACAGACCGGACACCGGGCCGCATCGTTGGGAATCTCGGCATGACAACTGGGACAGTGCATCATTCGTATCGTAGCCGCCGATCACGGCGCGCTGTGCAATGTTGCGAGAGCGACCCGGCAGCGTCTCGGAGAAAACCGACTCCCGTGTGGAGCTGGAAGCTTCGGTGCGCTCGAAAGGTTGTGAGCAGACGTCAGGTGTGGGCCGTCAACTCCGCATACGCGGCTGCATCCAGCAGAGCATCGGTCTCTCCGGCATCTGTTGGCTCCAGAAGAGCAATCCAGCCCTCGCCGTAAGGATCCGTGTTGATCAGCTCGGGGTGATCGGCGAGTGCCTCGTTGACGGCCACGACGGTACCCGAAATCGGAGCGAAGACATCCGACACCGATTTGGTGGACTCGACCTCGCAGAACGGGTCACCCTTGGCGTAGACGGTTCCCACTTCGGGGAGTTCCACATACACAACGTCGCCGAGAGCGTCCTGAGCGAAGTCGCTGATGCCGATGCGGACCGTTCCGTCCGATTCCTGGAGTGTCCACTCGTGGTCCTCTGTGTAGCGCCTGTCTTGTGCAACCTGCATTCGGCTCGGCCTCCTGTTCCTTCACGGCAGTTTACAGCGCCCTTCGTGCATCTCCGACGTAGAGGACGGCCACCCACCAGTACAGAATCAGCCCGACCACCCCGAAGCTCCATGCAATCCCGAGGAACAGGCCTGGGAGAAACTCACCGTGGGAGACGTAGAAGGCGGGAATCGCTCCGTAGAGAATAAACGTGGCAAGTTTTCCGAGTCGACGAACATCGATCCTCTTTCCGCTCCCTGCGAGGACCAGCGCTCCCACACCGACGAGTATCTCTCGCACCGCAATCCCGATGCCGAGAAGGAGGGGAATCACACCGACGAACATCCCGCCGACGACTGCGGTAACGATGGCGAGTCGGTCGGCAAGTGGGTCCAGCACCTTGCCGAGTTCACTCACCTGGTTCAGACGTCTGGCGAGGTAGCCGTCGATCCAGTCGGTCCAACCGATCAGAAGGAGCAGCCATCCAGCCGCAGCCGGTTCGCTTCGACCGAATGCGAGCCACGCGAAGATGCCGACTCCGACCAGGCGTAGTGCCGAGATCAGGTTTGGGATGGTGAGAATCAGAGTGACTGCTCCACGACATAGCACGCGACGAAGTGCTCAGGGCTGGTCTCGACGAGTTCGGGATGCGGATTGGTGCGGCAATGTTCCGTGGCCCACCGGCAACGTTCGATGAACCGGCAGACGGGAGGCGGATCGATCGCCTTGGTGATGCCGCCTTCGATTTCGAGTTCTGGCCGTTGGTAGCTGGGGTCGGGAACGGGAACCGCGGAGAGAAGCGCTTTCGTATAGGGATGGCGCGGATTTGCGAGCAGCTCTTCGGTCTTGGCGAGTTCGACGATCTTGCCGAGGTACATCACCGCGATCCGGTCGCACATGTAGCGTGCAACGGCAAGGTCATGGGTGATGTAGAGGTAGGAGACTCCGAACTCTTCGGCGAGGCGGAGCATGATGTCCATGATGGAGATCCGGATGCTCACGTCGAGCATCGATGTCGGTTCATCGGCCACCACGAATGCAGGGTCGATCACGAGGGCGCGAGCGATGGCGACCCGCTGCCGCTGACCACCGGAGAGTTCGTGCGGATACCGGAACAAGAACGTGCTCGCCGGTGCCAGGCCGACCATCTCGAGCAGTTCGGCAACACGATGCTCCCGCTCGAGGAGAGTGCCGATGGCCTGTACTTGGAGCGGTTCTGCGATCGTGTCGAAGATCGTGCGCCGGGGATTCATGGACTCGTAGGGATCCTGGAAGATCATCTGCACTCTGCGGCGGAACCGTTTCATGCCATCCCTGCCGATATCGGAGACGTTGAGCATCTCCTCTCCGTCTCGCAGCAAGATGTCCCCGCCCGTGGGGGTCTCGAGTCGGGCGAGGATGCGCCCGGTCGTCGTCTTTCCGGAGCCGGACTCCCCCACCAGACCGAGACTTTCACCGCGCGGGATCTGGAAGCTGATGTCATCGACCGCGTGGATGAACTGTGTCGCTTTTCGGAAGAGACCACGCCCCACCGGGAAGAGCTTCTTGAGGTGCTCGACCTTGATGAGGGGCTGCTCCGTCTGTTGCTTCACCGTCATGCCTCCAGCCTCCCGAGTTCTGGGACTTCCTCCGAGTGCCAACAGGCGACACGGTGTCCTTGCGAGACCTCGTCGAAGGGAGGCTCCTCGGTCGTACAAAGCTCCGTTGCCCACGGGCACCGGGGGTGGAAGCGGCAGCCCGTCGGAGGGTTGATGAGATCAGGCGGCTCGCCTTCGAGAGGAGCGAGCTTGCGCTTGGGACCTTTGACACTCGGTGTCGATGCGAGCAGGAGGTAGGTGTATGGATGTCGGGGCCGGGGGAACACCTCATCGGTGTCGCCGAGCTCCACCAGTTTTCCCGCGTACATGACTCCGATGCGGTCACTGACCTCCGCGATGACGGCGACATCGTGGGAGATATAGATGATGGCCATCCCGAGTGCCTGTTGCACATGCTTGAGCTCGGTGAGGATCTGGTCCTGGACGATGACGTCGAGTGCGGTCGTGGGCTCGTCGGCAATGATGATCTTGGGCTCACACGACAGCGCCATGGCGATGATCGCCCGCTGACGCATGCCACCGGAGAACTCATGTGGGTACCGGTCCATCATTGCGGGCGTCAGCCCCACGAGTTCGAAGAGTTCGGCGATGCGCTCGCGCCCCTCGTCCTCCATCATCTCGGGGAAGTGCTGCTCCATCGCCTCCCAGATCTGATCGCCGATCTTGTACACGGGATTCCAGGCGTTCATGGCTCCCTGAAAGACCATCGAAATGTCACTCCAGCGGTGGCGGCGCATCTCCTCGTCGGAGATATGCGCTACGTCCGTACCGGCGAGGATGACGCGACCATCGACGATTTCTGCGTTGTCGGCAAGCAGCCGAATCAGCGTCATGGCCACCGACGTCTTCCCGCATCCGGACTCGCCCACCAAGCCCAAGGCTTCACCTTGCGCGAGCGAGAAGCTGACGTCGTCCACCGCCCTGACCACGCCTGCCTTGACGGTGTAGTGCATGGTGAGGTGGTCGACCTCGAGCACCAATCGTGCCCCGATACGCGCCTCTTGGTGCAAACTCATCTCCCTACCGTCTCCTCAGCCTTGGGTTGATGATCTCGTCCATCGCTCTTCCGACCAGGTAGAAAGAACCGGCCAGCAGTGTCACCGACAGTCCCGCGGGGAACAGCAGCCACCAGTAGCTGGCGCTCGACAGAAGATATCCCTGAGAGTTTGCCGTGTAGATCATGATTCCCCAGCTCATGTTGATGTTCATCAATCCGAGGAACGACAGCGTCGCCTCGATGGAGATGGCATCCGTGACCGAGAACATCATGTAGAGGAAGCTGAGGGGCAGAACGTTGGGAATGATGTGGCGGAAGATCAGATGCATCCGACCGCCTCCGGCAACGCGGGCGGCGTCGATGAATGGTTTTACCGATACCGACAGCGCCTGGGACTTGAGGATGATGGCTGTGCCTCCAAAACCTGACAGGACCCCAATCAACACCGCAAGGTGGAGCAATTCGAAGTGGATGAGCGCCGACAGCACGATCAGGATCGGGAGGAACGGTACGAGGATGATCAGGTCGGCGAGCCTCATGAACAGGGTGTCGACTATCCCGCCAAAGAAGGCAGACACCGCGCCGACAGTCGTGGCGATTCCTACGGTGACGAGTGCAGCGACGATGCCAAGCATGAACGCAGCGCGTGTACTGAACATGAGCTGAGAGAGCACGTCACGGCCTAACGGGTCCGTACCCAACCAGTGTGCGCGCGACGGGGGCGCCGGCTGCAGCGTGATATCCATCGTGTCACCCACTTTCAGAAGCGGGTTGATGAGGCGAGCGCTGAAGAGATCAATCTCCGTACTCGTGTCGGTGACCTCGTTGTCAGGAACGATCACTTTCTCCTGAAGGGGAGCGTCGTAGCCGATGACAGGGTCGTAGACGCCAGGATCCCAGACGTACTTCATCAGGAGGGGATGAGAAAGCGCAGCGAGTCCGTAGATGACGATGATCGAGAGACCGACCAGCCCGATGCGATTCTCGACGAAGGAAGACCAGCCGCTGCGGAATCCGCGCCAGGCAAGCCGAACGCGCACGCGCCACAACGGCTCCTGGATCAGGGGTCGGGTCTCAGGAGCCCTCAGGTGATCGGTCACTATCGCCCCCCCACTCGAATTCGCGGATCGAGGAACATGTACAAGATGTCGACCACCATGTGAGCGATTAGTGCCAGAATCGCGATGAACGTGAACGCTCCGATAACGAGCGGGATGTCTTCCGTCAGCGCCGCGGTCAGCAGCGTGCGTCCCATACCGGGCCAGGAGAACACTGTTTCGGTGATGACGCCTCCACCGATGAGAAATGCAAGTCCGATCACGAGAGAGGTCGTTACCGGGAGCAGGGCGTTTCTGGCAGCGTGCTTATCCCGAATCACCCGCGAGGGCAGACCTTTCGCCCTGGCCGTCAGGATGTAGTCCTCACGCAGTGTCTCGAGCATCGAAGCTCTGGTCAGCAGCATCGTGCCGCCGAATCCGATGAGCGAAAGGGTGATCGTGGGCAGAATCAGGTGGTCGCCGATATCCAACGCGTACGGCAGCATTTCGCCCCACACGGTCATCCACCAGACGACCGTCGTACCGATGAAGACGACTCTGGCGGCCCAGATCAGACGCCTTCCGACGATCCGGTTGTGCATCTTCCTTCCGATCATCTCCGTTATGAGCAGCGCCATTCCGAGCAGAGCGACGGTCACCAGCATCCTGTTGAAGACATTGTTGGCATCGAACGTATCCGGCTTGTCCAGCCACTTCTCGACCGTGAGGAACTTGCCGCCCGGGAAGAGCTTGAGGTCGAACGAGAACGTTCGGATCATCAAGAGTGCGAACCATGGGTAGAAGACGGTCTGAAAGAACACACCCGTGATCGTTATCAAGTTCTCTCCCCTCTTGCCCCTTCGCCAGGCGAGGATCTTCCCGGATTTGAACCCCATCCAGAACGAAAGGAGCGTGGCGAAGACGAAGAGTGCGACGGTACGGGGGATGCGTTCCTTGAGGATGTCCGAGACTTCACGCGGGTATTCGGAGAAGGAGACACCGAGGTTACCGGTCACGAAGTTGTGCATGTAACGGACGTATTGATCCCACGTTGAGCCGGTGAGACCGAGACGCTCTGCGTACAGCTGGCGCGCCTCCGGTGGAATCTTCGGATTGGAGAGGAACTGGTCGCTGATATCACCGGGCTGTGCTTGCAGGAGGAAGAAGGTTGCAGTGAGGAAGACGAAGAACACAATCACGTTCTGGACTGTGCGCTTGCCGACGTATTTCAGCAACCTTTACCTCCTCACCTGCCGTGCGCGGCTGTGGGAGCATAACACTCACAAGGAGGGGAGGGCTCTCGCCCTCCCCTCCAGCAGTATCGGTTGTCGGTTGCTCAGTCGCTCATCTGCACGGCTGCCGGCATACCGTTCAGGTTCGCCAATCCGTCCAACACGTCGGTGAAGGGGAAGATCAGCTTGCTGTTGTAGGCCTCGAGCACCGGCGTGGTGAAGAGGACCAGATACGGAAGATCCTGAACGATCTTGGCATCCATCTTCTGCACCGCGTCCTTGGCAGACGGGATATCCGTCGCTGCCAGGAACTCCTTCGCGAGTGCGTCGAAGTCCGGGTCGTTGTAGCCGGGGGTGTTGAAGCCACCGTTCGCCGAGTCCTGCCACGAGGCGAAGAACGCTTCGTGGAAGTCCGGGAGCGCAGGGTTCCCGAGACCCCAACCGAGGATGTACATGTCCCAATCCTTGGCGGCGTCACCTTCGGCGAAGACCTTGTTGACGATCACGTTGAAGCCGGTGGCATTCGCCTTGACGGGAATACCCAACCAACCGGCCCACTGTGCGATCCAGATCGAGGCCGTCGACCGCAGCGGGTCGTAGCCGGGTCCGGGAGCCAGCAACTCGAGTTCCGGAACGGCGTTGCCGTCAGGATCCGTGAGCCCGGTACCGGTACCAGGAAGCAGGTTGCCTGCGGTGCCCTCGTCCCATGCGGGTTCGACATCCCAGGTGAAACCGGCATCCTTGAGGTACTGGATGGCCTGATTGAAGCGCTCTTGCTCGCCGAGACCCTTGCAGATCTGCTCCACGTTGGGGTTCGCCCACGCGGTGTTACCTTCCGGAACGAGGCTGTACGCAGGAATGATCGCTCCGCCCAGCAGGGTCTGGAGGAACTCTTTCTGCGTCAGACAGCCGATCGCCTGGCGGAAGCCCTTGTATTTCATTGGCGCCTTGCGCAAGTTGAACGCCAGGTAGCGGAACCCGTTGGACGGGTTCGCAATCAGGCTCAACTCGGGTGAGTTCAGAACTTCGTTCTTCAACCCGGTGTTGAGTCCGATTGGGTTCAACATGAAGTCGATCTCACCGCTCTTGAGGGCCAGGATGGCCGCGTTCTGATCGGAGTAGATCGAATAGATGGCGTCCTTGGCGAACGGCCCCTCGCTGTACTGAAGGGTGATGTCGCCTGTGCCGGAGCCGTCGTACATCTCATCGAAGCCCCTCTCAGCATTGGTCTGCTGGAAGGTGCCGTCGCTGTAGAACGTGTACTGCGTACCGGCGTAGTAGGCGTCAGGGTTGGCGACGTTCTTGGCGAACGCGCCGGGCTCCCGGCTGTCGTAGATGAACGCTCCTGCGGAGGGCTCGCCCTCACCAGAAGCGGCGTACAGCGTCGTCGACGGATCGTCCGATGCTGCAGCCTCATCCACGACCGACTGCCAGAAGTGCTGCGGCAGAATCGGCATCAGGCCGATACCCATTTGCCACACGGCGAGGCCTGGCTCGCTCGAGAACGTGATCTGAACGGTGTAGTCGTTGATTGCCTCGACAGTCTTGATGCCGTCGGCGGACTCGTCCACGTCCGTGGTCGCCGGGTCATCCGGGGAATACAGCGAAAGTGAACCGGCCCAGTTGCCGCCCAACTTGAAGTCGGGACCTGCGGTGTTGAACGTGAAGGCCACGTCGTTCGCGGTTACCGGCACTCCGTCAGACCACATGTAGCCCTGGCGCAGTTCCTGCGTCACGACCCAGTCGTCACCAACCTGCTCAGCGTTGTTCGGTTGTGCGGTCGCCAGGTCCGGCACGAGCTGCCAGGACGGCGCCGCCAGGGTGAACAACCCTGGATGCTGGTTTCCGAGGACATATGCATTCCAGACCGAAGCCTCCGGGTCCATATAGGCCCAGAAGTTGTCAGTCGTCAGGTCCTCGAAAACACCGAGTTTGTACGTAAAGCCCGTCGCACCCGGCGCCGCTGCCGTGGTCGTCGTCGCAGCCGTGCCGGCTGTCGTCGTCGTCGCAGCCGCCGTGGTGCTGGTGGACTCTGTGGTGGTTCCCTGGCCGCAGGCTGTCGCGACGAGCGCAAGCAGCGCAACGACCGCGATCCACGTCCAGAGTCTCCGTGAGTTTCTCACAGTGCAACCCTCCGTAGGTCTTCCCATTCCTTGCGCGTTCACCGTCGAATCCGCCCGAAGACAGCTAGCCGACGGGAACGTAACAGAGGTTAGCCCTCGTGCGGCCCCGCGCCAACAGCCTCCGGCCAGGATCTGCCAGGCGGCGCCGCACCTGGATTGTTCACGATTCGAGCGGTATCACGATCTGAAACACCGATCCTTCCGCGAGGATGCTCTCGGCCTGGACGCGTCCGCCGTGTTCTTCGGCCACGTGTTTGACGATGGCAAGGCCGAGGCCTGTTCCTCCGGTTCGACGGGAGCGGCCTTCATCGACGCGGTAGAAGCGCTCGAAGACCCGCGGCAGGTCGGCACTGGGTATCCCGACCCCGTCGTCTGCCACCTCAACGACGGCAGCGCGATCATCTGTGTACACCTTGACCCAGATATGACCTCCTTCAGGGGTGTATCGCACAGCATTTGCCAAGAGGTTCCGGACTGCCAGGGTGAGGTCGGCGCGTTCTCCACACACAATGGCCGGTTCGGTCTGCACCGATATATTGACCGACACCACCCCGAGTCGAGCGACCTCGTCCTGGACGAGCTCGCTGAGTGAGAGGGGCACTCGTACCGGTTCCTGCATCTCCAGCCGTGACAGATCAAGAAGGTCACCCACGATGCGCGACAGTCGAAAGGCGTCGTCGCAGACTCGTTGGGCGAAGAGACGGGCAGCCTCCGGGTCATCGTCGAGCGCGGTAAGAATCGTTTCTGCACCCGCCTGGATAGCTGTTGCCGGGGTCTTCAGCTCATGTGACGCGGCGGAAACGAAATCCCGCCGCAGCGCCTCCACTCGTCTTGCCTCGGTCACATCGGTCAGGGTCAGCAGGACGAGCCCGCTCCGCTCGAGCCACACGGCCGCTGCGGCGATGGACCGCGCCGGATAACCCGCTTCATAATCGGCAGCCGCTCGCTCCTCGTCGGCGCCGGCGGGCGAGATCATCTCTCGGAGAACGGCGGGATGGAGTTCCTGCACTCTGGCTGCCTCGTTTCCGATGAGCGTACGGGCCGGCGGGTTGGCGTAGGCGATGTCGTCACCATCGATGAGCACCACCCCGATGTCCAATGCGGAAAGTACGAGGTCCCGCACCTTCTGCTCCCTTTGGATGTCGGAGATACGAGCGTCGATCTCGGTAGCCATTTGTGCGACTGCTTCGCCAAGATGGTCCAACTCTGCAATACCGCTCCTGGGTATCTCGGTTTCGGCTACACCCTGTGAGATATCTGCCACCGACCGCGCCAAGTCCTCCAAGGGACGCATGGAGTGTCGACCGATGAGCCATACGCCAATGAGGCCGACGGCCGCGGCAATGAGACCCCAGACCAGAAGGATGACCCGGAGCGAAGCAAGCCGCTGTTGTGTCTCGGTCTCAGGAAGTGCCACTCTGACGACGACGCCATCGCGTACCGGGAGTGCCACATATCGGAAGGCGATGCCGACAGTGGCGCTCGTTCGCGACGCCACCCCCACTCTCCCCCCGAGGGCATCAACCACCTCTGGCCGCGTGCTGTGGTTCTCCATCGTTGTCGGATCGGAAGCCGAGTCGGCGAGCACACTTCCGTCTGGGGCGATGACCGTGATCCGCATGCCGAGGTCGTCGCCCAGTGCCTCGGCCGCAGCCTGAAGATCGGCCTCTTCGGCGGGCAATGCTTGCTGAACCGCTCGTCCTTGGGCAGTGAGTGAGTCGGTGAGTTGGTCGAGGAGAAACGATCGAAGTGTCTGGTCGAGTGCCAGACCGAGGCCGGCGAGGACGACCAGCAGCGTGAGCGCGTACCACGTGACGAGTCGACGCCGGAACGAAGGCGACCGCCTAGGCATGGCGGCTTCTACGCGTTCTCATCGACGAACTTATAGCCGAGACCGCGCACCGTGACGATCTGGGTCGGACGGGAAGGATCCCGCTCGATCTTGTCACGTACTCGCTTGATGTGCACGTCGAGTGTCTTCATGTCTCCGTAGAACGTGTATCCCCAGACTTCGTCCAAGAGGATGGCCCGGGTCACGAGCTTGCCTTTTCGGCGGAGGAGAGCTTCGAGCAGGTCGAACTCCTTGGGTCGAAATGGCACGAGTTCTGCGTCCACACGAACCTCGTGACGATCTGCGTCGAGCCGCACCCGACCGCCGAGCAAGATAACGGGCTCTTGATCGCTCGTATAGATGTCGGCTCGGCGAAGCACCGCCCGGATACGCGAGAGAAGCTCGCGCATCGAGAACGGCTTGGTTACATAATCGTCGGCACCCAGCTCCAGCCCTGTGACTTTGTCGGCCTCGCTGTCTTTGGCCGTCACGATGATCACCGGAACAGTGGAGTCGATCCGGAGCTCCCGGAGCACATCCAACCCGGACAGACCGGGCAGCATCAGGTCGAGCACCACGAGCGCAGGGCTGAATGCCTCGTGCTGTCGCAGAACCTCGCTTCCGTCGGCTACGACTTTGACCGAGAAGCCCTCCCTCTCGAGGTTATAGCGGATCGACTCGGCGAGGGTCTCGTCATCTTCGACGACGAGGACCCGACTCTCAGTCGGCATGGAAAACGATTGGCATGTTGTCCGAGAACTCTTGGAACTCGCCGGTCTGCAGGAAAGCGACTTGCTCGCCGATGTCTACTGCTCGGTCGCCGACGCGTTCTAGGGCCCGCGATACGATGATCATGTGCACCGCCCATTCGAGCAACTCGGGGTCGGGGCCGCACTTCACGACGGCCTTGTGCATGTTGCGATCCAGCCGGTCGACGGGATCGTCCATCACGGGCAGGCGGAATGCCAGCTCCAGATCACGCTTGACCAGGGCCTCGATCGCCACGTTCAGCATGGGGATGACGATGTCACCCATTTCCTGGAGATGTAGCAGGATGGTGTTGCTGCGTGGCAGCCCGTGGGTGGCTCTTGCGATCTTGGCGATGTTGACGGCCTGGTCCCCGATCCTCTCGATGCTGTGATTTGTCTGCAACATGAGTGTCATCCGCCGCAGGTCGGTGGCGACGGGAGTTTGCAGCGCCATGAGTTCGGTCCACCGCTGTTCGATCTCGAGGTAGATCCGATCGATCTCCCTGTCGCCGGCAATGACTTCTTCCGCAATTCGCGTATCGGCATTGGCGATGGAGACCATGGCTTTCTCGATCTGCGAGGTAGCGAGCTTGGCCATCTCCACGAGCGTTGTTTCCAACGCCTCCAACTCGGTGTGGAATTGGGTGCGGAACCTGGTCATCCAAAACGCCCGGTGATGTAGTCCTCGGTGGCCTTTTCCGCGGGATTCGTAAAGATCTTGCTCGTCTCGTCGTACTCTACTACGTGGCCGATGTGCTGGCCGGTCTCGCCGACGTCGACGGTGAAGAAGGCCGTGCGATCGGAGATTCGGGCGGCTTGCTGCATGTTGTGGGTCACGATGACGATGGTGTAGTCCTCCTTGAGCTCGAGCATGAGCTCCTCGATGCGGAGCGTCGCGATGGGGTCCAGTGCCGAGCACGGTTCGTCCATGAGGATCACCGCGGGCTGAACCGCGATGGCACGGGCGATGCAGAGGCGTTGCTGCTGACCTCCGGAGAGCGCCAGCGCCGACTGGTCGAGGCGGCCGCGTACGTCGTCCCAGAGCGCGGTGCGACGTAGCGACGCTTCGACGATGTCGTCGGGATGCCGCTCACCGTGAAGGCGCGGGCCGTAGGCGACATTGTCATAGATCGACATCGGGAACGGGTTCGGCTTCTGGAACACCATGCCGATGCGTCGGCGGACCTCGACGGCGTCGATGGCGTCGTCGTAGAGGTCGCGGCCCTCGAAGAGGATCCTCCCGGCCACCGAGACGCCGGCGATGCTGTCGTTCATGCGGTTGAAGCTACGCAGCATGGTCGACTTCCCACACCCCGAGGGACCGATGATCGCGGTGATCTCGCGAGGAGCAATCTCGAACGACACATCGCGTAGTGCCTGGTGCTCGCCATACCACAGCGAGAAGTTCTCGGCGCGATAGACGGGGGCGACGCGATCGGCCAAAGCTCCTCGATTCTCCCCGACTTCGTGCCGGCTCGACGTGTCAGGGGGGGTGATTCGCGCGGCGTTGCCGATCATCCGAACTTCCCCGAGATATACCGCTCTGTGCGTTCGTCGGCCGGAGTCGTGAAGATCTGGCTCGTTTCGCCGAACTCGATGAGACGGCCGGGGTCTGCGGCCTTCTCGATCACGAGGAACCCGGTGAAGTCGGACACTCGGGCCGCCTGTTCCATGTTGTGGGTCACGATGACGATGGTGTAGTCCTCCTTGAGCTCCCGCATCAGGTCCTCGATGCGGAGCGTCGCGATGGGGTCGAGTGCCGAGCACGGTTCGTCCATGAGGATCACCGCGGGTTGAACGGCGATCGTCCGGGCGATGCAGAGGCGCTGTTGCTGACCTCCGGAGAGTGATGCTCCCGGGGCGTGGAGCTTATGCTCGACCTCCTTCCAAAGGTGGGCGGAACGCAGCGCCCATTCGACCCGGTCGTCGAACTCGTCACGCGTGTACCCGCCGTCGAGCCGGAGACCGGCGGCGACATTGTCGAAGATGCTCAGTGTTGGAAAAGGGTTGGGTCGCTGGAACACCATGCCGATGACACGGCGCACCTCGGCGGGTGACACCGAAGGGCCGTACAGGTCCTCGCGGTCAAGGGTGATCTCGCCTTCGATGCGTGCCCCCGGGACGAACTCGTGCATCCGGTTCAGAGAACGCAGAAGGGTCGACTTTCCGCAACCGGAAGGCCCGATGAGGGCGGTGATCACCCCAGGTTGGAGGGTGAGGTCGACATCGGCGATGGCGCGAAAGTCGCCGTAGTACGCACTGACATCGCGGAGTTGGAGGGTCTTCATTGGCCAAGCCCCCGGTCATGTCGGGAGGCGGTGACGGTGAAGACGAGGACGATGGCGAGGAGTTCGGCGGCCGCAGCGAAGGCGCGTTGCTGTCCCGCAGCGAACGGGTTGCGGGCCCCGTCGTAGATGAAGAGCGGAAGCGCAGAGATCGGGATGGTCCAGCCGAACACGAGCTGGACCGATCCGAGCGCGGTCATGATCAGGGGCGCGGTCTCCCCGGCGGCGCGAGCGACGGCGAGCATCACCCCCGTAGTGATCCCGCGACGCGCTGCAGGGAGCACGACCTTCATGATCGTGTACGCCCGGGTGGCTCCCAATGCCGCGCTGGCGTCCCGCAGACTCGGAGGGACGAGCCGGAGGATCTCTTCGGTCGAGCGGATGATGATGGGCAGCATGATGAGAGCGAGGGCCATCCCTCCGGCCATGGCCGAGAACCCGAGCGACGTGGGAACGATGAGAAGGGTGTAGATGAAGAGCCCGACGAAGACCGAGGGCACGCCCGTCATGACATCGGCAAAGAAGCGGACGACGGCTGCGAACCGGCCGGAGCCGTACTCGTTGAGGTAGATGGCGGCGGCGATACCGAGCGGGACGGCGAGCAGGGAGGCAAGCCCGACCATGTAGAGGGTGCCGACGAGAGCGTTGAGTGCACCGCCACCGTGCTGGACATAGCTGAGGGGCTGGGAGCTGGTGAGGAACTCCCAGCTCATCGCCCCCAGGCCGCGCACGATGAGGAAGTACGCAATGAGGGCAAGGGGGATGAGCGACACCCCGACCGCGGCGTACATGGCGGTGAGCGCCAGACGGTCGGCGAGCCGACGGCGAGCCGAGAGGGGCCTGCCCAGTGATACGGGTGCCGTGGTCATAGATCCGCCGACACGAGGGTGCCTCCGGTGCGCGCCACGACGATGCGCGCCAGCACGTTCACGACGATGGTGATGAAGAAGAGGACGACGCCGATGCCGAGGAGAGCGCTGATCTGCGCCGCGTCGGCCTCCTGGAACTGGTTGGCGATGACCGCTGCCATCGTGTAGCCGGGTTGGACGACAGAGAGGTGGATGCCCACCTGAGATCCGATGAGCAGCGCGGCGGCAATGGTCTCGCCGAGGGCCCTGCCAAGACCCAGCATGACCGCACCGACGATGCCCGGGCGGGAACGCGGCAGGATCGCGAGGCGGATCATCTCCCAGCGCGTTGCTCCGAGTGCCAGGGCCGCCTCCTTCTCTCCCGCAGGGACGGTGGCGAAGACTTCTCGGCAGATGGCGCTGATGATGGGCACGATCATGATCGAGAGGACGAGTCCGGTCGAGAGGTAGGAGAGGCCGAAGACGGGACCCTCGAAGATGCCGGTCCAGCCCAGGTATCGGGCGAGAAGATCGGAGATCGGCTTCACCACGTAGGGGACGAAGACGAAGATGCCCCAGAGCGCGTAGACGACCGAAGGGATGGCGGCGAGGAGGTCGATGAGGTACGACACCGGGCCTGCGACCTTCGGGCCGGCGACCTCCGAGATGTAGAGGGCGATGAGCACGCTGATGGGGACACCGACGAGGACGCCGATGAGTGCGGTGACGACCGTGCCGTATATGAAGGGGAAGGCTCCGAAAATGGCCTTGTTCGGCACCCAGCGCATCCCGAGGAGGAACCCGACGATGCCTTGGGATCGCCATACGGGGAGCGATGCGATGGTGGTCGACACGATCATGATGGCGAGGAGGAGCAGCACGACGGCCGCCGCCGCCAGTGTGGCGCGCCGGAAGACGCGATCGCCACGGCGTCGGGGACGATCGACGATCGGCCGGCGAGGCTGCTGCCCCCTGGGTTCGCCGATGGTCTTGGTCATGGACTCCTCCGTGGTCTGCGCCGCGTGAACCGGGCCGCACGGATACGGGTTCGTGCGGCCCGGTTCAAGGTTGTCGGTTTGGTCAGCCTTTACCGATCTTGTCGACGAAGGCGAGCGCCTTCTCCTGGAGCGAGTCGGGGATGGGCGCATAGTCGAGAGCCTTGGCCGCATCGTCACCCTGGGTGAGGGCCCAGGTCAGCCATGACTGGAGGAGCTGTGCCTCTTCCTGGGGCATGTTGCCGTAGGCGAGTATCCAGGTGGCGGTGGCAATGGGCCAGCCTTGGGGTGCCGGCGTATCGGCCAGGGTGAAGCGAAGGTCGTCGGGGAAGGCGACGCCGTCGGCGGCCGCTGCGGTGGATGCGAGATTCGGCTCAACGACGTTGCCGGACTGGTTGACCATGGAGGTGACCTGGAGACCGGTCTGGGTGGCGTATGCCAACTCGACGTAACCGAGAGATCCTTCGGTATTGGAGATCGCAGCGGCGACTCCGTCATTGCCCTTGCCGCCGACTCCGACAGGCCATTCGACGTCCTTGCCGTACCCCACGGTGTCGTGCCACTGCGGGTTGCAGATGTCGAGGTAGAGGGTGAAGGCGTTGGTGGTTCCGGATCCATCAGAGCGATGGACGATCTGGATACTTTCGTCAGGGAGCGTCGCCTGCGGGTTGAGGGCGGTGATGGCGGGGTCGTTCCACTGGGTGATCGTGCCGAGGAAGACGCCGGCCAGACTGTCACAGTCGAGCGTGAGACCGTCGAGACCAGGCAGGTTGTAGGCAGGTACGACCGCGCCGAAGACGGTGGGGATGTGGTAGACGGTCCCGTTCTGCGATGCCTCGGCCAGCTCATCGTCGGTGAGGAAGGCGTCGGTCCCGGCAAAGTCGACGGTCTGTTGGATGAAGTTCTGGACTCCGCCGCCAGAGCCGATCGCCTGGTAGTTGACGCGGACGTCCGGGAATTCCTTCTGGTAGGCGCCGATCCACTCCAGGTAGATGGGGGCGGGGAAGGTTGCGCCGGCGCCGTTCAAGGTACCCGCCAGGGCCGGAGCGGCGGTCGTGGTCGCGTCCCCTGCGGGGGCCGGAGCGGCAGCCGACGACCCCGACGAGGTCGAGCATGCCGCTGCGACGAGCGTCACAGCTGCGATGAGGGTTGCGATGCGGAACCTGTGCCACATCTTCGCTCCCCGTTGACTATCGGACATTGTTCCTCCTCGTCGATGCGGTGCGCCGCGATGTGCCGCGATGCGACCGGGTCAGTTCTGTCTGCGAGGACGTTAGGGATCGCTGGTGACCCCACCATGGCCGGAAGTTGAACGGGAGGTGAACCTTCACGTGGCGGGATTCAGCGTGGCCCGCGGCGGTTCCACGGTCGTCGACACACCCTTGTGGCGACGGCCCTAGGCCAAGGTGAGCACTCGATGGTCATGCCGATGCGGCCGGATGAGTGAACGCGCGGATACCCCTGCTCTCAGAGGGGTATCCGGCGGTCGGGCTGGCCGGATTTGAACCGGCGACCTCTTGACCCCCAGTCAAGCGCGCTAACCAAGCTGCGCCACAGCCCGAAGGTCAGCATCATACCTGCCCTGCCGATGGCCTGGTACACCGACGAGACCATTCGTTGGACGATTCAGCAGGTGAGATACACCACGGTCAAGCCGATGATGGTTCACGAATCAAACGGCCGGGGAGGACGATTGCCCTCCCCGGCAGGGGTTGTATCAGGCCGGAACGAAATAGACGTCGGTCGGCTTCAATTTCGAGTTGCGCAGAAAGCGGGGCTTGACCTCCATGTCGATCCAGTCGAGTGAGACGGCGTCGGGATCGACTCCCATCAGCCTCGTCAAGAACAGTGTGTCCACGCCTTCATATTGGATCAACGCGAGCACGTATGGAGTCTCGGGAAGGAACTCTTCGGATCCGAAGTAGCAGACGGTGACTGCGTGCACCGAGGCCTTCCGGTCCGTGATATCGATCCACTCCGTCTCTTCACCCGTGTACATGTCGTGGCCCCGCGGTGTCGCGTACGTGTAGCCGGTCTCGGCATCACGGCTTGCCAGCAGCTTCTTGTTCGTCGCTCCGGCGAACCAGGGGCTGTCCTGACCGTACGAGTGCAGATACGTGATCGAGTATCCCTGCTCGATCTGAATGGGCGCCATCTTCTTGAGGAACGCCAGCGCGTCCGCATCGGTCTGGACAGGGAAGGGGATTCCGTGAACGGTATAGCCACCGAGGGTCTCCGGGCGGCGTTCGGGCAGCTTCGCCATGTCAGTCCTCCCTTTCGAGAATGCTCACCGTCACGTAGGTACCCGTTCCGGCGTGCGAGTGAATCGCACCCTTCTTGGCGTCCTGCACTTGGAGGGTCGCGTCCTTGAAATGCTCGTTGATCGTGCCCTGGAGTTGCCACATCGAGAAGACCGCCTGCATGAGTCCCGTCGCGCCGACGGGGTGACCGCAGGCAATCAGGCCTCCAGACGGGTTGACCGGCATCACCGGATCATCGGGCAGATCCAAGCCGTAGTCGATTCCGGGGAGGAACGCTTTGCCGGATGCCGCGAATGGGCCTCCTTCTCCATACCGGCAGAGGCCGAGGTCTTCATACGTCTGTATCTCCGACGACGTGTACGCGTCGTGCAACTCGACAAAGTCCAGATCTTCGAGCGGGTTGCTGATGCCTGCTCGCTTGTACGCCATGTTGCCGGCACTACGGCCGGCCCTGAACGAGTGGACCCCCGGATAGCGCGTGCCGTGATCCCACAGCTCTTTGTAGTAGGAGCGGGTGTCGTCCGAACCCTTCTCCTGCTCCGTTGCGTACTCTCGCATGAACGTGTCGTAATCGACATGCGGACGATCCGACATCCGCATCGCGTCGGTACCGCGGCCGATGCCGGCCACTTTGACGAGGGGGCGCCGTACCCGGCCACCCGCCTCCTCGATCTTTGCGAGTCCCTCCTCTGAAACGAGGATCGTCACCGCCGCCCCGTCGGACATCACACAGATGTCGAGACGGGTGAGGGGCCATGCAACCATAGGAGCGTTGCGCACGTCCTCGATCGTGTACTTGTTCCGCTTCTGGGCGTACGGGTTGAAGTACGCGTTGCGATGATTCTTGACCGACACGGCCGCCATCTGTTCCGGAGTCGTGCCGAACTCCTTCATGTGGCGTGACACCATCATGGCGTAGTACCCGGAGTAGAACCCGCCCACCGGGTAATCCCACGAGACGTCGGAGGCGAGTGCGATGAACTCGTTTCCCTTCCATGTCTCGACGTGGCTCATCGTCTCGAAGCCGTAGGCGACGCAGATGTCCATGTCGCCCGAAGCGACGGTTTTCCATGCTTCCTGAAAGCACAGTCCTCCCGTCGCTCCGCCGCCTTCCACGCGGTGACTGGGCTTGGGGAGGAGCCCCAGATAGTCCTGGGCCATGATCCCCGCCATGAGCTGACGAGTGAAGTGGTCGGAGAAATAGGAGGCAACTGATCCATCTGCCAGGGCGATGAACGTACGGAAGTCGAGCCCGAGGTCGGTGATGGCGTCGTCATACGCCTCTTTGATCACCGCCTGGAACGTCTTGTCCGGACGTGCCTTGGCGAACTTGGATACACCGCCTGAGATTGCGTAGACCGTGCGCATCGGTGTCCTTTCTTGTGTTCGGGGCATCCTACCTTGATCGACCTTGGCGGCGTCTCGCGAAGATCTTGATCGGGGTCCCCTCGAATCCGAACTCGTCGCGGAGACGGTTCTCGAGATAGCGCAGGTAGTCGTCACCTGGTTGGTCGCCCGAGACGAAGAGGATGATCGTCGGAGGAGAGGTCCCTGCTTGGACGGCGTAGAGGATTCGCGGCCGGCGCCCTTTCCTGACCGGAGGCGGGTGGCTCGCCTGCCACCCCCTGATGAGCCGGTTCAGTGTTCCGGTCGGAATGCGAAACTCTCTCGACTCGAGCACCCGATCAACGGCAGGAGCGAGGCGATGTAGGCGCGCTCCGGTGAGCGCCGACACGCGTAGCAGTGGTGCCCATCCCACGAATTGGAGACGGTCGGCGACATCGCGCGTCACCATTTCGCGTTGTTCGAGGTCGGCCGCATCCCACTTGTTCAGCAGAACGATCAGACCTGCGCCGGACTCGGCTGCCGCCTGAGCGATCCGTTGGTCCTGCTGAGCGACACCATCGACGGTGTCGATGAGCAGAAGGGCGACATCGGCTTCGGCAAGCGCCCCTTTGGCACGAAGAACCGAGTAGAAATCAGCAGGGTCCTTCACCTTTGGAGTACGTCGGATGCCGGCGGTGTCCACCACTTTGAAGGGTCGCTCCCCCAGTTCGATCATCGCGTCGATGGGATCCCGTGTCGTTCCCGGCACGGGAGACACGAGGACTCGTTCTTGTCCGACGAGACGGTTCAGCAGTGTCGACTTACCCACGTTCGGGCGCCCGATGATCGCGAGGGTCTGAACGTCTTTGACCGTCTGTCCCACACCTTCGGGGAGTCCGGCCACGACACGATCCAGAAGATCCCCCACCCCGCGACCGTGCAGGGCGCTGATCGGCATCGGTTCGCCGAGCCCGAGCTGCCACAACTCCGCCGTGTCGAAATCCTGGCGGGGACTATCGACCTTGTTGGCGACGACGATCACCTCATTGGGGGCGCCGCGCAGCAGCGACGCGACTTCTGCATCATCGGAGGAAATCCCCGCAGTGGCGTCGAGGACGAGCAAGACGACGTCTGCCGCTCCGAGCGCAGCCTCCGCCTGGGCGGAGATCGCGGCAACGAGTTCCTCGCTCGGATTGAGCTCCCATCCGCCGGTATCGACGAGGAGGAACTCTCGTCCGGCCCATTCGGCCCGAAACTCTCTGCGATCCCTGGTGACGCCGGGTTCTTCTTGCACGACGGCCATGCGCCGACCGAGGATTCGGTTGACGAGGCTGGATTTTCCGACGTTCGGGCGCCCCACGACGGCGACCACGGGCATACGACTCACTGGCCCTCCTTGGTCCGGCAAGGATAGGCTTGGCGCCGGTTCTTCAGGCACATCGTTACCATCGGTCCATGGTCGATCAGGTACTCCTCGCCGAGCCACGCGGTTTCTGCGCCGGTGTGGAGATGGCCATCAAAGCGCTCATGTGGATGATCCGCGTCTTTGATCCCCCCGTCTACTGCTACCACGAAATCGTGCACAATGAGTGGGTTGTCAGAGCGTTCGAAGACGTCGGTGTGGTCTTCGTCGACGATATCGCCGAAGTCCCTCATGGTGCTCCGCTCATGCTGTCCGCACACGGATCAGCCCCGGAAGTCGTGCAGGCGGCTCAGGCGTGGGCGGGTGTTGTGATCGACGCCGTATGTCCGCTGGTGACCAAGGTGCACCATGAGGTCAGGCGCATGGCCGAACGAGGGTTCGACATCATCTATGTGGGTCACGAAGGACACGATGAAGCCATCGGTACCGTCGCCGAGGCACCAGACGCGATCACGCTCGTCGAACCGGAAGAAGGGCTCGATGCCTTTGCGCCGGCCGATGAGTCCCGTGTCGCTCTGCTCGCACAAACCACCCTCGGAATGCACGAGTGGGAAGCCGTGCTGGAGGCCGCATCGGCTCGTTTCGCCGGGCTCCGCACCGCCCGGCGCAGCGACCTCTGCTATGCGACGACGAATCGTCAGGAGGCAGTCAAGGATCTCGCCAAGCGCACAGACCTGATCCTGGTCGTCGGATCTGAAACATCGTCGAATACCAGGGCGCTCGTCAGAGTCGCCCGACGAGCCGGGACGCCGGCGCACAGGGTGGACTCGGCGGGGCAGATCGAGGATCGCTGGTTGGAGGGGGTCGGCGTCGTTGGAGTCACGGCGGGCGCTTCGGCGCCAGATCACCTCGTGCGCGAAGTGATCGACAGAATCGCGCCGCGCAACGGATATCAAGTGGCGCGTGTCACCGACGAAGACGAGTACTTTCCACTTCCGCGTCAGTTGCGTGGCTTCCTCACCGCTCTCCAATTCGCGGTGGAAGGAGGGTTCTGTGTCCGCAGCCCTGGCGAGACAGGACCACTCCAGAAGGATCGAACATGGACGGCGACGGAGGCGCTGGTCGCGCTGAACTCCTGAAGCCCGACCTTTCGTCAGAGCAGAGTCAGGATATGCTCGACGACGTCGGGCACGGTCACGTCCGAGGTGTCGAGCGTGACTGCGTCTTCTGCCGGGCTCAGCGGTGACACGGCGCGAGAAGAGTCCAGGTGGTCGCGCCGCGCGAGGTCCTGTTTCACGTTCTCTACTCCGGGGGAGTCGAGTTCATGGGCCCGCCGTGAGGCTCTGATCTCTGGGCGTGCAACGAGGAAGATCTTCAGTTCCGCGTGGGGGAACACTACGGTCCCGATATCCCGTCCCTCGACGACAGCCCGGTTACCATGCTCCTCCACCCAGCGCCGTTGGCGTTCCACCATTGCCCTACGCACGGCCGGCTCTGCACTGACCACCGACACGAACGCATTGACGGCTTCTGAACGGATTGCCTCGCAGACGTCTTCCCCATCGAGATACATGTGCCCGTCCTCGTACCGCAGATCGATGCGCTCCGCGAGAGCGGCCAGGTCCGATGGAGCGGAGAGTCCCGCCCGAAGTGCCGCGAGAGTAACCGCTCGATAGAACGCACCGGTATCCAGATGTGCCACTCCGAGAGCCTTGGCGAGAGCGCGGCTCACCGTGGTCTTACCGGATCCTCCCGGCCCGTCGATCGCTATCACGAGGTGCTCCATGGCGCAGCAACCCTAGTGCGTTGACTCGCGGCGTCGGTGGTGGCACCGCACTCCCCCTCTGTCTGGCGCCGGCCCCCTCCCGGCCGTTTCCTCCCCCAGCGAGGGCCGTTTCCTCCCCCAGGAGGCCGCAAGGCCGACGTTGGGGGAGGTGTCCTCGGGGCTTTGGCCGAGGACGGAGGGGGTCTTGGCGAGCGTTGGGGGAGGTGTCCTCGGGGCTTTGGCCGAGGGCGGAGGGGGTCTTGGCGAGCGTTGGGGGAGGTGTCCTCGGGGCTTTGGCCGAGGACGGAGGGGGTCTTGGAAAGTCCTGCCGAGGACGGAGGGGGTCTTGGGAGGTGTCGCCGGCGAGCGACGTACCGGTATCACTCGGCAGATTCCCGGGGGTCTGGGCGTGCCCAGCTCGAACCACAGATCCGATTCATGTCCTCATAGAAGCCGGGCCACGTCTTGCCCACACAGTCGCTGTCCTCAACGCGGATCCCCTTCCTGCCGAGCCCGGCGACAGAGAACACCATGGCCATGCGATGATCTGCATGTGGATCGATGGTCGCTTCACGAGGATCGCCGGCAGTGATGGAGAGACCGGCGGCCTCGACCTCGACCGTGGCCCCCATCGCCGTCAGCCCTTGGGCGAGTCCGGCAGTACGGTCGCTCTCCTTGGCTGCGAGCGTATCCAGACCGCGAATCCTCGAGGTTCCGTCGGCAAACGCTGCTGCGATCGCCACGGCGAGAGCTCCGTCCGGTGCACTACCCATGTCGGCGTCCACCGCGCGTAGGCGTTCGGGACCGTCTACGCGGACACCCGTCCTGCTCCACTCGACACGGCAACCCATCTCCTGGAACATGTCGAACACTCGCAAGTCTGCCTGGGAAGGGGCTCGCTGCAATCCCCTGATCACGACTCTGCCCCTGGTGATGGCCGCGGCCAGCGCGGGGTATACGGCAGACGCCGCGTCGGGAGGAATCGACATCTCTGCCGCCCCATAGGTGGCTCGGTCCGAGACGGTGAGACCACGATCGGACAGCTCGACGGTCACGCCGAAGGTCGCCATGACCTCCACGGTCATCTCGACGAAAGGTCTCGACACGAGTTCACCCCACCGAATCGATAGACCGCCCTCGATCACGGGTCCGATCAAGGCCAGTGCCGAGACGAACTGGCTCGAAGCCGAGGCATCGACCTCGACGCTGCCGGCCACGAGGCTGCCTCCTCCGACAAGGAGGGGCAGGTGTTCACCTTCAATCTGGGCGCCCATCTTGCGAAGCGCATCGACGAGAGGCCCGAGAGGCCGTTCCTGCAGCCGCTTCACACCGTTCACGACGGCCTTCTGCTCACCGAGACAGGCGACCGCCGTCAGGAATCGTGCGGTCGTGCCGGAAGCCAACGCATTGACGACCGCTCCGGGCCTGCCGATTCTCCCGCCCCTGCCGGTGACCAACAGCTGGTCGTCATGCCGGCGGATGCTCACACCGAGACTGCGCAAACCGTCGATCATGGCTTGCGTGTCGTCGCAGACTGGGACCCCGCGAAGGGAACTCACTCCGTCGGCCAGAGCGGCCGCCACCAGGGCCCGGTTCGTGATGCTTCGAGACCCCGGCACGGTCATCTCTCCCCGGGCTGTGGTCGGTGTGATACGGCGTCTCATGGGGCTGCTGCCGCGTAGAGGCTTCGCACTTCATCGAGGGTCAATGGCCGGAACGACCCGGGTCGAAGCGTACGATCTCGCAGCGGCCCTATGGCTGTCCGAATGAGCCTCAAGACGGGCAGGCCGACATCGGCGCACATCCGACGCACCTCACGCTTGCGTCCTTCCCCCATCACGATCTCGATGAGAGCTTGTCCCTTCGAACGATCGATCACCCGCGCCGAGAGCGCGGCCGCAGACCCGTCCTCCAGATCGACACCTTCTCGAAGGATGCGGAGTTGACGGGCGGTCGGGTTCGCATCGACGAGCACCATGTACGTCTTGGCAACCTCGAACTTCGGGTGCATCAGCAGGTGAGCCAGATCTCCATCGTTGGTGAGGATGAGTAGCCCCTCGGATTCCACATCCAGCCGTCCCACCGGATACAACCTCGTTTCGCTGCCGACGATATCGACAACGGTGCGGCGGCCCTGCGGGTCGCGTACCGTACTGACGACTCCGGGCGGCTTGTTCAGCAGGTAGTAGACGAGGCCTGGTGCCACGGGGAGTGGAACTCCATCGATCATGACGGATGCGTGCTCAGGGTCGATCTTCTGTCCCAGATGAGCGGGAGCACCGTCGACCGAAACTCTCCCTTGTTTGATGAGTTCCTCCGCACCACGGCGCGAGGTGAACCCTGAGTGAGCGATGAGTTTCTGGAGGCGCTCGTTCACAGGTCCGTACGAAAGGTTTCCTCGAGCGATTCGACGACCCGCGAAGGCGGGACGTGATCGGCGAGCGGGGGAAGATCGTTGAGTGAGCCGATGCCAAGTTTCTCGAGGAAGAGGGCTGATGTGCCGTACACGGCCGGGTTGCCGGGCACGGAGAGGCGCTCGAGTTCTTCGATCAGGCCTCGCCGTTCGAGCGTGCGAACCGCCGACCCGGAGTCGACACCACGAATCTCTGCGATCTGTCCGCGTGATACGGGCTGTTTGTAGGCGACGATCGAAAGAACTTCGAGCGCAGCGGGAGAGAGGCGGGTCGCGGTCGCCGTGGTTGCATAGCGGTCCAGGTAGGCTCGCACGCCGCTCCTGGCATATAGGCGCCAACCGCCTCCGACGGTGCGCACGATCAGACCTGATCCCCTGTCATCCAGTTCGGTAGCGAGTTTCTCGAGCTCAGATTGCACACGTTCGGTGCTCATCTCCAATACCTCGGCCAACTCCGCGATAGGCACGGGCTCCTCGGCAACGAACAGGATCGCTTCCAGGACCGAGACCGCTGTCGTCTCACTCCCATTCACTGACGACCTCCTCCGTCGACTTCGTCTCGGTCGCCTTGACGTGAATCTCCGACAACCACCCGGCCTGGCTTGCCTCCACGACTCCCCAGCGGGCCAACTCCAGCAATGCGAGGAAGTAGGCGACGACCTCCACCGTTCGCTCTGCATGTGCAACGAGATCGGAGAAGTCCGCTTCGGCAGCTGCGACGACTCGGCTTCTCAGATCAGCCATCGCCTCGCCCACCGACGGGAGATCGAGGTCGAAGTGATCGAGGTCAGGTCCGATCTCCGTAGCCTCGAGCAAACGTTCGGCAAGAGCGGCAAGTCCTTCGGCGTTGATGGTGAGCACTGTCTCCGGTGGCTTCTGCAGCGGCGAGAAGTCCATGCCACCGGATCGAGCGACATATCGGCCGGCCTCTTCGAGGCGGTACGCGATCACCGCGGCGACGTCTCTGAACGTTACGCACGCGAGCAGGCGCGAGAGAAGCCGGTCTCGCTCCTCCATGAGTTCGAGCTCCTCATCCAGTTCCACGCCATCGTCCGTGGGAAGCAGGCGGCGTGCCTTGAGCTGGATCAACGTCGAGGCGATCAGGACAAACTCACTCGTGACGTCCATGTCGAGTTGCCCGAGCGTCTGCAATGTCTTCAGATACTCGTCGACCAGATCGACCAGGCTCACCGCCGTGATCTCCACCTGGCGTCTCGTGATCAGTTGCAGGAGCAGATCGAGTGGCCCTTCGAACACGGGGGTTTTGACTTCATAGGTCTTCACGGCGCCCTCATCGTATTGCGCGCGAGAACAGGGTTCGTGCTTTTCTGTCGGCATTTCGCAACGTGTCCCAGTCATCTGGGGTGATCGTCGGTGGTCGCACGCCCTGATGATGGCGTGCGAAGTCGACGACGATCGATTCCGCACCGAGCTTTTGCAGAATGCCGGCGCCGATGGGCCCGTGATCGAGATATGTTTGCAGGCGGCCGCGGACCGTGACGTGGAACCTTGCGAGGGCGCTGGCCAGTGATCTGCCCCAGACCCCGAGTCTGGCTTCTTGTTTGCCGATGTCGTGCAGCAATGCTGCTCGCCGGAGTTCGACTCTGCCCGCCACCAGCCTCGCAGCAGCGAGGCCGTGCTGCTGGTCTGCAGCAGGTTGTCCGAAGAACACCCTCTCCTCGGCATCGGATCGCAGGAGGACCGAAGCTTCTTCTCTCTGCTGTTCGTTGAGAGGGCGAGCCGTCAGCACCTCGAGAAACCGCCGTACGAGATGACACCAGCCTCCGAGCTCGCTCATGCGAGTCCCGCAACCCGGGCGAGTGCCCTGATGGGTGTCATCAGAACGACTGAGAACTGGGGGATGAACAAGAACGCGAAGATGATCAAGAGGCCGAACGGCTCGATCGCGGACCATACGCTGCGGCCGCGTGGGCCCAGAACGAGTGGCAGGAGACGGCTCCCGTCGAGGGGTGGGACGGGAAGCAGATTGAAGATTGCGAGTACCACGTTGACATAGGCGAATGCCCACACGGCGACACCTATCCAGCCTGAGACGGCCGGCAGGAGCAGCCGACCTGCAAGCAGAGCGAGGATCGCGTTGGTGACCGGTCCCGCCAACCCGACTATCGCCATGTCGCGCACCGGCCTGCGGAGATGCGCGGGGATAACAGGGACGGGCTTCGCCCATCCGAATACCGGAGCGCCCGTCAATGCGAGTACGGCCGGAAGGATGATCGTTCCCATCGGATCGATGTGAACGAGAGGATTGAGGGTGATCCGGCCCGCGTCTCGTGCAGTGGTATCACCGAAACGCTCCGCCACCCAGCCGTGAGCCACCTCATGCAGAATCACCGATGGTACGAGCACCGCGATGAAGATCAGACCTTGGACGATTGGGCTCAAGAACGGGACTTACAGTCGACGCAGAATACAGACTCGGGCCGAGCCTCGAGACGGGCTTCGGGGATCCGCTCACCGCAACGGTCGCAGATTCCGTAGGTGCCTTCGTCGATCTTGGCAAGCGCTCGGTCCACCATCCGGACGCGGCGTGCGAGGCTCTGGATGATACCGATCACTTCACTGCGTTCGGCGGTTGCGGCACCGGCGTCTGCGAAGGATCCAGAAAACTGAGCATCTGACCGAAGGTTTCCACGATCGGTCGCGCCGAACTCCTCGAGCTGATGAACCAGCTCTTCACGTTCACTCGTAAGTGTCGAACGGATGTCGTCCATTGTGCGTTCACCTGCTCCGTGGGTGTGACATGACGTACACCTCATAAAGGTGTTGAGGGGAAACCCTGGTGTACACCTGTGTAGTTGAGATACTAGCGTGCCCGAGCATCTCTTGAACGGTCCTCAGGTCCGCTCCCCCCTCCACCATGTGGGTTGCCGTCGAGTGCCGGAGCACATGGGGGGAAACGCGGTCGGGGGTGATGCCGGCTCGCTGCGCCTGAGTCCGCACGATCAGCCATACGCCCTGGCGGCTGAGCCTTCGCCCTCTGGCGCTGAGGAAGAGCGCTCCCGGGTCCGGACGTCCCGACGTCAACACCATGCGATCGTGCAAGTAGGTCCGAATGGCCTGGACGGCATAGGCGCCGATCGGGACGAGTCGTTGCTTGGAACCCTTGCCGGTGACGAGCGCCGTGCGATCTTCGAGGTCGACCGCTTCTATGTCGATGCCGGTCGTCTCGGAGACGCGTGCACCGGTTGCGTACATGAACTCGAGCAGTGCGCGGTCTCTGCGGCCGAGCGGTGAAGAGACATCGGGCGCCTCCAACAGGTTCAGTACTTCCTGAACCGTGAGGGCTTTTGGCAGGCTACGCGCGAGCTTGGGCGTCTCGATCAAGATGGTTGGATCTTCGGTGGCGGAGCCTTCGGCAACCAGAAAGCGGTGTAGGCCTCGAAGTGCGGCCACTTTGCGGGCGATGGTGGATGGAGCCAGTGAGGATTCGTGGAGCATCGAGACGAACTCGACGACCGACCCTGCCGTGGCCGGTCGACCGTCGAGGAACGTCAGATACTGGCGCAGGTCACGGCGATACGCAGTGACCGTGTTTGTGGAGAGCCCTCGCTCGATCGCAAGAGATGCGAGGTATTCCTCGACTCCTGCCCGGATGCCTGGGCCGTCCATCTCCGCATCAATGCGGCCAGTGGTCGAGGATCTGCGTTGGATCTGCATATTCCAACCCGAGACTCTCCGCCACGGCTCGATGGACGACGGCGGGGCCGATGATGTTCAGTCCCAGCAACAGCTCCGGATGGCCGGCGACGGCTCTCGAGACCCCGTTGTCGGCGAGCGCCAAGACGTACGGCAGGGTCGCGTTGGTGAGCGCGTAGGTCGAGGTGTGGGGAACCGCACCCGGGATGTTCCCGACGGCGTAGTGAACGACGTCGTGGAGAATGTAGGTCGGATCACTGTGAGTCGTTTCTCGACTCGTCTCGAAACACCCGCCCTGATCGATCGCGATGTCGACCAGTACGGAGCCACGTTTCATCTCCTTCACCATCGGCTCGGTCACCAGCTTTGGAGCGGACGCTCCAGGAAGCAGCACGGCTCCGATAACGAGATCTGCGTTCCGCACCTGTTCTTCGATGGTCAGCATGTTTGACGACAGGGTCAGAATCCGGCCGCGGTACAGAGCGTCGAGGGCTTGGAGTTTCGCCGCGTCCTTGTCGAGCACGACCACGCGGGCGCCGAGGCCTGCCGCCATCATGGCGGCGTTCGTGCCGGCCATGCCCGCACCGATGATGACGACTTTGGCCGGCATCACCCCCGGCACACCGCCGAGGAGGACGCCGCGGCCCCCATGTGCTTTCTCCAAGAAGTAGGCGCCGGCTTGCGTCGCCATTCTCCCCGCCACTTCCGACATCGGAGCGAGCAGCGGCAGTGCTCCACTGGGAAGTTCGACCGTTTCGTACGCGATGGCGATGATTCCGCGCTCGAGCATCGCTGCCGTCAGATCCGGATGGGCAGCCAGGTGTAGATAGGTGAACAGCACCTGTTCTGCACGCAACATCGCGACTTCCGGCAGTTGTGGCTCCTTCACTTTGAGGATGAGGTCGGCGACTTCGAAGACGTCCCGGGCAGATGCGGCGATGTGGGCGCCTTGACCCTCGTACTCGACGTCGTGGATCGTCGAACCCTCCCCCGCGTGGGTCTCGACGACGACCTGGTGGCCTCTGCCGACGAGCTCACGTACACCGACGGGAGTGATGGCGACACGATGTTCACCCAGTTTGACCTCTCGGGGCACTCCAATGATCACGGTCTGAACTCCCTTCTCAACGAGTGAAGTCCGATCACGGTCTTCACATCCAGGATCTCTCCAGCATCAACCCTACGCAGCGCCTCAGGAATCGGCAGACGTACGATCTGCGACATTTCCTCCTCCGGCCCTTGGGGTCGGGTCGGCACCGGTTCCAGGTCTTCTCCCCTGAACAGCCAAATCCTCTCGTCACTGAAACCTGGCGTCGTGTAGAGACTCCCCAGCGGAATCAAACGTCCCGGCCGATAGCCGATCTCTTCTTCGCATTCTCGTATCGCGGTCACTTCGAGTGGTTCATCGGCCTCGTCGCGCTTGCCCGCAGGAATCTCCAGCAGCCGCTTTCCGATCGGAGAATCCGCTCCTGCGCGATCAGGATGACCTCGTCTCCGATGACCGGAACGATGGCAACGGCGCCAGGGTGATGTACGACCTCTCTGGCGGCGTGGCGGCCGTCGAAGGCCGTGTAGTGCAGTCGTTCGAAATCGAGAAACGCACCATGTGCGAGGAATCGTCGACCGATCAGCCTCAGGGGTGTCACCGGCTTTGCGGCTCCGGAACGCCGACCGTCTCAACGGCGGCCCCAGGCATTGCCCTCCTCGCGAGCGCGGCGCGAATCAGGCCGAGGAACAACGGATGTGGATCATCCGGTCGCGACTTGAACTCGGGATGGAACTGCGACGCGATGAAGAATGGGTGCCCAGGAAGCTCGATGATCTCCACGAGCGAGTCGTCGGGGGCCGTGCCCGAGAGGCGCATGCCGCCGTTCTCGAGGTCCGTGCGGTAGCGATTGTTCAACTCATAACGGTGCCGATGGCGCTCGTAGATCAGCTCTTGCTCGTACAGGCGGCGGGCGAGAGACCCTTCTGCGAGCTTGGCCGGGTAGAGACCGAGGCGCATGGTTCCACCCATGTCCGAGACATCCTGCTGGCTTTCCATCAGGTCGATGACCGGGTTCGTCGTGGTCGGATTGAATTCGGCACTGTCCGCGTCCGTCAGCCCAAGAACGGATCGGGAGAATTCGATGACCGCGCACTGCAATCCGAGGCACAAGCCGAGGAACGGAATACCGTTCTCTCGTGCATAACGAATGGCCGAGATCTTTCCTTCGATTCCTCGGATCCCGAACCCGCCGGGGACCACGATGCCATCCACTCCTGCAAGATGCTCAGGCGCAAGAAGGCCACCCATGTCGTCGCTGGGAATCCACTTCAGATCCAGCTTCGAGTCCGAACCGGCAGCGGCGTGCCGCAGAGCCTCGACGACCGACAGGTACGCGTCCGGCAAATCGACGTACTTTCCCACCAGGCCGATCGTGACGAGTCGGGTGGCGTTTCGCGCACGTTCCACCATCGAGCGCCAGTCAGCGAGGTCGGGAGGCGGTGTTTCGAGGTGAAGGCGTCTGGTGATCACGTCATCGAGGCCGGCCTCGTGCAGCTCCAAGGGGACTTCATAGATGCTGGGCGCGTCCAGAGCGTTGATAACGGCTTCACGATCGACGTCGCAAAAGAGGCTGATCTTCTGAATCGCGTCGGACCCGACCTTGCGGTCGGAGCGGATGACGATCACGTCGGGGTGGATGCCGCGGCTTCGCAGTTCAGCCACCGAATGCTGCGTTGGTTTGGTCTTCAGTTCCTCTGAGGCCGAGATGTAGGGAACGAGCGTCACATGCACATACACGGTGTTGTGCGCTCCGAGATCCTTGCGTAGTTGGCGGATCGCTTCCAGGAACGGCAGGCTCTCGATGTCGCCGACGGTGCCGCCCACCTCCGTGATGATTACGTCGATGTCGTCGCGATCACCGACTCGTCGGATCCGCGATTTGATCTCGTTTGTGATGTGTGGAATAACCTGCACGGTGCCGCCGAGGTAATCACCACGACGTTCCTTCTGAATAACGGACAGGTACACCGAACCAGTGGTCACGTTGGAATCCCGCCGGAGGTTCTCACCGGTGAAACGTTCATAGTGCCCGAGGTCGAGGTCGGTCTCGCCACCATCGTCGGTGACGAACACCTCGCCATGTTGGAAGGGGTTCATCGTTCCCGGATCAACGTTGATATACGGATCCAGCTTCTGATTGACGACGCGCAGACCGCGTGCTTTGAGGAGTCTTCCAAGGGAGGATGCGGTGATCCCCTTCCCAAGACTGGAGACCACACCACCCGTTACGAACACGTATTTCGCCACGGGACGTCAGGGTAGCAGGCCGTGGGCGAACTCAGCCGTCATATCTCTGCGCGGCGGCGATCAGCTCCTCGGCGTGCCGTTGACCCTGCTTGGATTCTGGGAGTCCCGCCAACATCCTCGACAACTCGCGCAACCGGTCTTCTCCCTCCACCCTCTCGACACGTGCCCGGGTCCCTTCCCTGGTGACAACGAAGTGACGCTCCGCGAAGGCGGCGACCTGCGGAAGATGTGTGACACAAAGCACCTGGCGGTTGACCGCGAGCTTGGCCAGTTTTCGTCCGAGGGCAAGCGCGGTCTCCCCACCCACGCCTGCGTCGATCTCATCGAAGGCGACGATGGGAACATGCCCGACGTCCGCAGCCAGACGAAGGGCCAGAACGATTCGGCTCAGTTCCCCTCCCGATGCGACACGATCGATGGGTCCGGGGTCGAGACGGCTATCCGATGCAAAGAGGACACGGATGGTGTCGGCCCCGTTTGCTCCGGCCTCTGCCGGTTCCACGACTACCTGAAGCGAGGCGTTGGAGAACCCCAGTTCGCGAAGGTGCCCTGCCGCCTCGTCTTCGATGTTCTGCGCCGCCTCCTGTCGAGCGAGCCGCAGGGCCGTTCCCGCCGCGGCCAGTCGGCTCTTCGCTTCCTCCAAGTCGTCTCCAATCACATCGGCTCGACTCAAGAGACGATCCAATTGTTCGAGTCTCTCCCCCACTTGCGCTCCGAAACTGAGCACGTCATCGAGGGTGGCACCGTACTTGCGCCGCAGATCGGCGAGGCGCGCAATGCGCTGTTCGAGCACTTCGAGCGCGGCAGGATCATGTTCGATTGTTTCAGCGATCTGGCGCACCTGGGTGAACAATTCGCCTGCGCGGACGGCCACCTCGTCGGATTCGGTGAGCAGTGGAGTCGTCGATGGGTCGAGGCCGGCCACGGCTCTCAGTTCGTCGATCGCCGATCCGGCGGCCGTGATCGTGTCTTCGAGTGCTGCGCGCACCCTCGAGAGGCGCTCGGTCAGTTCGCCGGCATTGCGAAGCCGCGTGGCGGTTTGACGCAGCCGTTCGTCATCGCCGGCCTGGAATCCGGCAGAGATGATGTCATCGTGCTGGTACAAGAGGAGGTCGCGTTCGCGCTCCAGGGCGCGCCGGTCACCTCCAAGTGCCTCCAGGTCGGCTTCGAGGCGCTTCGCTGTTTCCCATGCGTCCCGGTAGGACTCGAGTTCGGGACGTGATCTCAGGCGAGTATCGACGAGATTGCGCATCGCACCGGGCCGGGCAAGCTTCAGGCGATCGTGCTGACCGATGATCTCGATGAGTGACTGCGTCCGTTCTTCGAGCACGCGTGCCGGCACCATATGCCCGTCGAGATAGGCTCGGCTTCGTCCATTTGCGACACGCCGCGCAAGCACCGTTTCCTCTTGACCGATCACGAACCTGCCCTCGACCACGGCGTCCTTTGCGCGCGGGCCGATCATGTCGGTGGGTACGCGCCCACCCATCAAGAGGCGCAACGCTCCAAGGAGCATGGTCTTTCCAGCGCCGGTTTCGCCGCTGACGACCACCAGTCCCGGACCAGGCTCGATGCTGACCTCGTCGAGGATGCCAAGATTCTCGACCTTCAACTCATCGAGCATTCAGCCTCCCACGAGCCTTCGGTCCTCATTGAGATGGAACTTGTCCTTCACGCGCCGAGGAAACGAAGTGCCCGAAACATCGATGAAGCGAACCTGCTGGGATCCACGTTCGATGAGGATCTTGTCACCGCTATGGGCGGTTCCGAGATCTCGTCCATCCACACTCACGCCGGCAGGTCTGTCGGCGACCACGGTGCATTGGATCTCGGCATCTGGATGCAGAATGACCGACTTGGAGAACAACGAGTGGGGAGCGACGGGCGAGATGATCAACGCCTCGACTTCGGGGTCCATAAGTGGTCCACCGGCAGAGAGGTTGTAGGCGGTAGAACCGGTCGGGGTCGCGAACACGAGGCCGTCCGCGTGATAGTCGATGAACCGTTCTCCATCAACCCGAACCTCGATCGAGATAATGCTGTGCCCTCCGGTCTTTTCGACCACGACATCGTTGATGCCGACGGCCGTTTCTCCTCCGTTCATGCGGGCCTGGATCGTCATGCGAGCCGATTCGCGCCATATCCCCGATGCCAACACGTCCAGTGCTTCAGGCAGTCGGGCCGGTTCCACATCCGCCAGAAAGCCTTTCCGTCCAACGTTGACGCCGAGGAGCGCGGCCCCTGACTCCAGCGCGATCCTGGCAGCTCGCAGAACGGTCCCGTCGCCGCCGATCGCGATGACCGCGTCAACGTTCTCGGCTTCCTGGTCTACGACCTCGATGCCACGTTCCAGGCAGCCTTCCCGGAAGCGCTCTGCCACGGTTCCAGCCTGGGGACGCCTCTCGTGTACGACCATTGCCAGCCTCACGCGTGCACCACCTTTGCAATCATCTCGTCATCCACCGTGACACGTCCCTGTCTCGCCCAGAGGAAGAACTCCCTGTTCCCGCCGGCTCCCCGGATGGGAGAGCGAATCACCTGCTTTGCACCGATGCCCGACTGTTCGAGACAGCCGATCACCTTGTCGAGCACTTCCCTATGCACCTTAGGGTCGCGCACGATCCCGCCCTTGCCAACCTTGCCCTTTCCGGCTTCGAACTGCGGTTTCACCAAGAGGACGAAGTCGGTGTCCTCGAAACTACAAGCGGCCAGCGCTGCACCGACCGTGCAGAGGGAGATGAATGACAGGTCGGCCACGATCACCTCGAAGGGAGCATGAATGTCGGCAGGGTCCACGTAACGCAGGTTTGTTCTTTCAACGACCCGCACCCGCGGGTCGTTTCGGATCCCCCACGCCAACTGTCCGTACCCGACGTCCAAGGCGACGACCGGGGATGCTCCGTGCTGGAGCAGGCAGTCGCTGAAGCCGCCTGTCGATGCACCGGCATCGAGGCAGTGTCTTCCGGCAACGGCCACATCGAACGTGTCGAGAGCGCCGGCGAGCTTCTCACCGCCTCGTGAGACGAATCGTGACGACGGCCCAACGAGACGCAAGGACGTTGCGTCGTCCACCAGGGTTGCCGGCTTTGGGGTTGGCATTCCCCCAACCGTCACCGTTCCCGATTCGATGGCAGCCTGGGCTTCGCTGCGACTTGCAGCCATCCCTCTGCGAACGAGCTCGATGTCGAGCCTGCGTCTGGTCAGGCCGAGTCCTCCGCTTTGTCTTCGAGTCGATCGGCCAGCAAGTCGGCCAGCCTTTCGGCCGCTTCCACGGCGTCGGCTGGATCCATACCGGCGAGTTCGTCGAGCATTTCGGTGACTTGCGTATCATCCATCGTCGGCATTATCACATCCCATTCCGACAGGAGCAGTCATTTGATTCCCATCCGGGACGCGAATCCAGGCATCACCCGCCCTGTTGTCACATGGCTGATCATTGCAGCGGGTGCGTTCGTGTTCTTCTTTCTTCAGCCCCACGGTGCGCGGGCTGCTCTGGAGTTCGACGTGCAGCACGCCGCGATCCCTTGCGAACTCTCTTCGGGTTCGCCCCTCGACCAGGGCGATCTCACAGGCTGTTCGGCTGCTCCTCAGCCTCCACCCCTCTATCCAGACAAGAACCTGTGGGGAAGCGTCTTCGTGTCGATGTTCCTGCATGCGAACTTTTTGCATCTGATCGGCAACCTCTGGGTCCTGTGGATTTTCGGCAATAACGTCGAAGATGCCTTCGGCAAGCTCGGATATCCGCTCTTCTATCTGGCCTCGGGAGTTGTCGCGACAGCGACATTCGTCGTCTCCAATCCGAGAGCGATTACCCCTTTGATCGGCGCCTCTGGCGCAATCGCAGGTGTGATGGGTGCCTACCTCGTTCTTTATCCCAGAGCGCGAGTTGTGTCGGTATTCCCGATCCTCTTCTTTCTTCCGATCGCGCTCCCAGCTTCGATCTTTCTGGTTTTCTGGTTCCTCGGCCAGTTCTTCGTCGAAGCGACGGGCGTCGCGTGGCAGGCACACGTTGGCGGATTCCTCTTCGGGGTTACCGTGGCGGCCCTCATGCGACCAGCACTGCTCAGACGGGTCCGCCGGCGTCGGATCATTGCCCTGCGCTGATCCGACCGCGTATCACGATATCGGCGAACTCGACCAGAGACGCGGTGACGAGATCCGGTTTCAGGTCGGATGGAACTTCGTCCAGGTCCGAGAGAACGCCCGTGAGGACCAAAGCAGCGTTCCAGTGTTCGGCCTTCGCCATGGCCAGATCGGTCTCGGGACGATCCCCCACTACCCACACGGGACCGGGTATCAGCCGCTGTTTCACCAGTGTCCGTATCGCAGAGTGAGGTTTGCCTGCGACCGTCGGCGTTCGTCCGGATGCAGTGGCGATCGCGGCGACGATCGCACCCGCGCCACAGTGGAGATCCTCTGGTCCGGGAAAGGTGGCGTCCGTGTTGGTGGCAATGAATCGCGCTCCCCTACGGATGGCAGACGCCGCCCTGTCGAGGCGCCGGTAGTTGAGGTGGACGTCGAGTCCCACGACCACGGCTTCGGCGGCGGAAGGGTCATCGACGATGGGGATTTCGCGTTCGGTCAACGCTGACACGATTCCCTTCCCTCCGAGGACCAAGGATGCCGGCCGATCCGGTGCAAGAAGTGCGGCGGCGGCTTGGGCGGAACCGATGACCTGGTCCGGTGAGGCCGCGTAGCCGTTGAGGCGGGTGATCTCGTTGGCGACATCTGCACACGTTCCCGTCGAGTTGTTCGTGACGAAGACGATGGCGAATCCCGCTTCGTCGAGACGTTGCAGAGCATCCCCCGCGCCGGGGATCGCTTCGGTGTCCCGGTTGAGGACACCGTTGAGATCGCAGAGGACATTGCCGAATCGCCCTGCACCGACTAGAACTCCCGCCATGTTTACACCTTTCCGAGGAACCACGTTCACGGCCAATGTGGCTGCCTGCACCAGCCCGCCATACGACATGATCGACGATGCTGCCACGTTACGTGACACCTCGCCACATAACATGGTGAGGCTCCTGCTCCCGAAGACGTATCAGGAATCTGCAGACCTTCTCGAAGCCTGGCTCGGGGATGGAACGCTGCAGATCGACACAGATCCGCGCTTCTACCTCTACACGATGCGCTACCGGACGGATGAGGGCGTCGAACGAGAGGCGCGTGGTGTGATCGGTGCTCTGGCTCTCGAACCGATCGGCAAGCGGATCCTCGGCCACGAGGAGACGATGGCACACACGGGAGTCGACCGGTTGGAGCTTCTGCGGGCAACCCGCTCGAACCTGGATCTGATCATTGCCCTCTCCCCCGCACCTGGGCTTCCCGCTCTTCTCGAACCGGAAGGCTCTCCTCGTTTCGCGTTCGAAGCCGACGGCGTCCGCCATGCGCTGTATGACCTGGAACGGCAGGTACCGGCAATTGCCGAAGCCGTTGACACGCATCCTCTCGCCATCGCGGATGGGCACCATCGGTTCACGGCGGCTCTCGAGTACCAGGCTTCCCACGAAGGCCGGGGTGGATGGGACGCAATCATGGCCTTCGTGGCTCCGGCCCAGGGCAGTGGATTGCAGATACATCCCATTCACCGATTCTTTCCGATCCTTCGCGTGGAGGAGATCGGTGACATCTTCGACGTGGAAACTGCCCCACCGTCGCCTCCGACGGTGCCCGGCTCCATCACGATGGTCACCACCGGAGAGTCGAAGCTTCTGATTCCGAAGGCGGGTCCGATTCAGGCTCTTCCACCATCATGGAGAAGCGCAAGCACGGCCGTAGCGCGCGAGCTGCTGTATCCCCGGTGCGGCGTCGGGGAAGAAGATGCTGTGTTCCATCCGGATCCCGAGCGCTTGATCGCGGAGCTCGCCGGAGCTCCCGATGGTGCAGTTCTGCTCATGGCTGCAGTGCCGGAGGAAGCAGTCTCCGACGCAGCGGAGCAGCGGCTTCGTTTTCCTCGGAAGACGACCCTGTTCGTTCCGAAACCGCGCGCCGGCCTTGTCCTCAGGTCTTTCTGAACGGACGGGACTCTGTCGCGTCGAGCAGCACGTCCATCAGGTCGACCATGGTTGGTGTGACTGGCCGCTCCAGCACGTCCTCCAACGCAACCCATTCGATCTCCACCGCGTCGTCGCCGGCACGCAACGTCCCGCCAAGAACGCTCGCGAGGAAGTCGACCAGGGTGAAATGCCACGCTGGTGGATCCCCGGGACCGATTGCGTCACCTACCCACACCACGTCTCCGAGGGCGATCTCGAGACCTGTCTCCTCTCGTGCCTCACGTATGGCGGCAGCCTCGAGCGTCTCCCCGAACCTGACTTTGCCGCCGGGTACCGCCCAGAGGCCTTTGTTCGCCCCGCGACCTCTGCGAATGAGCAGCAGCTCTCCATCGCGAATGATGACGACGCCCACGCCCGGAATCGGGGTTCGATCAGAGGTCTTCATGGTGCATGATGATCGAGCGAGCTTTGAACCCGTGTGCTTCGAAGAAGTTCTTCGCCGGGCGGTGGCCCGGCAGCACCGCGACGTCGAATCTTCGTATGCCACGGGTTCGCAGGTCGCCGAGGGCGGTGTCCAGCATGGCCTCTCCCACACCGATTCCTCTCGCGTCGTGTTCAGTGAAGACCAGATCGATCGATGCCGTTCGCTCGCCTCCAGCTTGCGGCAGCAACTCAGTGAGGCCGGCGATGAGGAACCCGACCACGACTTCGTCGATGGTTCCGACGATCACCAGGCGTTCCATCACTGCACGATCGAGAGCAGATTCCTCTGGTGCAGGAAGCCCGTCCGTGAGGGCCCAGATCGGACGCAGGCTCACCATCTCGCGTTCGAGGACGCGATACAGCCGCGCCAGATCGACGAGATCCTCACTGTTGGCGCGTCGTGCTCCAACTGCCACGTCGGTCATTTCCCTGCAATCCTTCTCCGGACACCCCATTTTGTGATGAGCCACATGGCCTCGGCGACGATCCTGGCTCCCATCTTGGACGTACCTTCGCGGCGGTCTCCGAACGTGATCGGCACCTCCACGATTCGCAGACCCTGATCCACGGCTCGCAGCGTCAATTCCACCTGGAAGGCATATCCGCAGGCCAGACAGGTCTCGGATTCGAGCTGCATCAGTGCAAGGGCCCGGTAGGCCCGGAATCCGGCCGTGGCGTCACGGACAGGGAGGCCGAGCATGATCCTGGCATACCAGTTCCCTCCTTTGGAGAGCAAGCGCCGATGCAGCGGCCAGTCTGGAGTGGCGCCCCCTTCGACATACCGGCTACCGATTGCGAGGGCGGCTCCACGGTCCACTGCATCCACGAGCGACGGAAGCGCCGCCGGATCATGGGAGAAATCGGCATCCATCTCGCAGATGATGCGGGCACCTTCAGAGAATGCCAGATGAAACCCGGCAGCGTAGGCAGGGCCGAGTCCCGCCTTGTGCGGCCGGTGGAGAACCCCGACTGAGGGGATCTCCGTTGCGAGGTGGTCCGCCAGTTCGCCGGTGCCGTCGGGTGAGTTGTCGTCGACGACCAGAACGCGATACCCGTGTCGCGTCACTGCCCTGACGATCGGTTCGAGATTCTCGCGCTCGTTGAACGTCGGAAGGACAACGGTCACCTGTGCGGGGTCAGTCGGCACAGTCTTTGCAGATCAGCTTCCGCTTGTTTGCAAGCTGACTGATCCGCTTGACGAGGAAGCAGGAAGAGCAGACGAACTCGTCTCCGCGGATCTCCTCCGCATCGGCGTCCAAGGTGAGTTCTGCACGCCGGATCGCGCGAAGTTCGGCAGCCTCGTCGACGAGCAGCGTCTCCGCGGCCTCGTCTTCGAGTAACTCCAGTTCCTCGGCTTCGAGTTCCTCCAGGGCCTCGGCAGCCTCTTCGGCCGCCTTGTCATCGCCGTCGTCCTCACTGCCCGGATCGAGGTCACTATCTCCGAAACCTTCGTCCAGCTCGATGTCGTCGAGAGCATCGTCAACGACTTCGCCGTTGTCGGATTCGAGTTCGTCGGTAACTCCGCCTTTGAGACCGACCTCGACGTTGTCATCGCTGGGGGCCACTGGTCCTCTCTCTCGTATGAAGCGGCGAGAGTATACCCACAAACCCCCGCCGGAAGCACGATCTGACAGTAGCGCCTCTCTCGCCTTGTGAGACCGATGATCAGGAACCTCAACATCTGCCTCAGAGGTGGTGCGCTTCGCTCTGTCGTTCGCCGCTAGGAGCTTCGGATATGGGACGTCTTCATCGATACCGCCGCTTGGCGGATGTGCCCGCGCATCGAGCCTTCGCCGAAGTACTCGCCGTCTGCCTCCACCGGCCACGGCGCGGACACGCTCAGCTCGAATGAGTCGGCAACAACCCTGCGGATCTGGGGTTCGGCGATGTGCGATCCGGTCTTGGCGAGCCACCAAAGCCGGGGAACATCCTTCTTGGAGGCCGTGAACACCTGGATGTCGAATAGGCCATCGGAAGCGGACGCATGAGGCGCGATGTTCCAACCGCCTGCGAAATACCGGGCGTTGGCGAACACCGCAAGGAGCGAAGGTCCCGAAAACTCCATATCACCTGCGTGGAGAGTCATCTCCACCAACCGGATGCGCGGGAAGACCAACGCCAGTGCCAGGTGATACTTGCTGGAGCCCAACCATCGCGGCAAGGTCAAGGAACGGTGCAGCACCGCCGCGGTGATTCCCGCTTCTGCCACGTTGACGAAGTACCGACTCCCCCAGTCGCCCTCGAGGACACCCACGTCGACCCTCTCGTGAGCGTCGCCGAGCAGCGTCGGTGTTGCCTCTTCGATGCTCTGGGCGATGTCGAATGTCCTCGCGAGATCTGAGCCGGATCCGGAGGGGAGCAACCCCACGACAGGGGGCTCAATCCAATCGTGCTGCAAGAGTTGGTCGACGACGACATTGACGGTTCCATCGCCTCCAACCGCGACGAATCGCGTCCGGCCCTCGCGAACACCTACGTCGACCGCGTCTCGCATCGCCTCCACAGTGGTCGGCACGCGGACTGTGGCGTTGACTCCGTGGTGGCGAAGCGCCTTTCGCGTACGGACTTCGGCGTGGCTGCGGTAGCCGGCTTTTGGGTTCACCAAGACAAGCCATTCCTCCATGTTCCCCTCCCTCGTCACTGAACGGCCGCGACGACGCCGCGGTCGATGCCCCGAATTGCCGCTCCCAACGGGTCTGCGAGATGCTGAGCCGCCTCACGCACTTGCCGCATCACATCCAGAAGCTGTCTGGACGTTCGAACGAAGTCGCCCGCCTCCTGAGTGCCGAGCACCTCACTCAGGTCTTCTCCCATTGTCCAACGGTATGCGAGCGAAACGAATCCAGGATCCGGTCGGCGAGTCTGTGGAAGTCCCCTCGCTCGTTCATCTGCAACGAGCTCCTCCCAGACTGCCTCCAACTGGAGGGCTCTCTCGCGAAGTGCCTCGGATGGCCACGCCTCCGTGCCACCTGCGGCCTTTCGCGGCTCGTAGACCGTCATCGAGACCAACGCTGCCATCTCGGCGGGACTGAGGCCGTCGAAGAGTCCGATGTGGACAGCCTCGGAGATGAGCAGATCGAGTTCGCTATAGATCACTCTCAGGCGTTCACCGCGCGGTGTCAGCTTCCAGCCGTCGACATAGCCGCGATCCTCGAGCAGATCGAGTATCTGCTCGAGCTCCCGAACCAGGCCACCCCGTGCCAGCTCCAGGTCCTTGCCAAGCTGCCGGTTCTGTCGTTGTAAACGATGTGCCCGTTCGAGCGCTCGCAGGTGGGCATCCTTGTCGGGACACGTGGCGACCGGGTGTTCGAGTTCTGCATGTTGGTTTCTCAGGGGATCCGGGCGACCCTGAAACGCTCGAAGTTGTCGTGCAATGTCCGCGCGGAACTTCGGGTCCCCCATCCGTTGAGAGTCCGTCATGACCATGGAGCCCAGTGAGACGGCATCGGGTCCCACGTCGTTGGGACGCAGCCGAACCACCTTGCCTCGTGTCGAGATCACGACGAGTTCGACTCTCTTGCCCCGCGAGCGTTTCATCACGATGTATCGACCCGCCTTGCTGCCCGACACGACTTCGATCACTCGCCCGCGATGCAGCCCGCCCATGGCTGAGGATTCACGGGTCGTAGAAGCGTTGAGCAGGTCTCGATACTCCGCGACGTCCCCTCGGTCGCACGACGCCGCATTCCGCAATGATGCGAGTTCAGCTTCTCGACGTTCGAGGGATCGTGCCTTCTTGCGTATGCCCCTCGACGCCTGGAACTGACCAAATGATGCGTTCAGTAGCTTCTGTGCCCGCTCCCGGGAGTAGTTGGCGACCAGGTTCACCGCCATGTTGTAGGTCGGCCGGAAACTCGATTGCAGCGTGTGCGACCCGGCGGCGGCGAGTTTGGCGACTTGTGCGAAAGGCACGAATCGTGAGTGCAGGACGACGCCGTATCCAACTTCATCGATCCCACGTCGCCCCGCCCTGCCGGTCAATTGCGTGTAGTCGCCGGCCCTGAGGAGTTCGTGGGCTTCTCCGGTGAATCGACTGAGGCTTTCGAGAACAACGGTGCGGGCCGGCATGTTGATGCCAAGGGACAGCGTCTCGGTGGCGAAGACGACTTTGATGAGGCCTCGGGCGAAGAGGTCCTCGACGGTTTCTTTGAACGCCGGCACCATCCCTGCGTGGTGGGGAGCGATCCCCGCCTGCAGGCCTGTCAACCACCCCTCATACTCGAGGACGGTGAGGTCACCGGGATCGAGGTGCGCCGTCCGTTCTTCGGCGACTCTGCGAATGGTCTCGCGTGCTGTGGCATCGGTGAACTTCGCGCCGGACGAGACAAGCCTTGCGGCGGCATCGTTGCAGCCTGCCCTCGAGAAGATGAAGTAGATGACGGGCAGCATTCCTTTGGCGGCCAGCGCCGACACGGTTTCGATTCGCCGTGGGGTACCGTAGCGGCGGGCCCCCTTGCCGCTGATACGTGACTCGATGGACTGGTTCGGCCGGTGTTTTTTGAGCATTGTGTCCATGAGGACTTCGTCGTTCCATCGATCGTTCACTGCGTAGAGGTTCACCAGCGGGACGGGACGGCGCTCGGCCTGTATGAGGGTGGTTCTTCCCCTCCGGCTGCGGACCCATGCCGTGAACTCATCCGCGTTGGACACGGTCGCAGAGAGGCATACGAGCTGGGTCGCTGCCGGAGCGTGGACGATGATCTCCTCCCACACCTGTCCGCGAAACCGGTCTTGGAGATAGTGAACCTCGTCAAGGATCACGACTTCGAGGCCTGCCAGAGCCGTCGATCCGGCATAGATCATGTTCCGGATGACCTCTGTCGTCATCACCACCAGCGGGGCGTCACCGTTGATCGTGTTGTCTCCGGTCAGGAGTCCCACATCAGGAAACTGCTCGCGCATGTCGTTGAATTTCTGGTTGGAGAGTGCCTTGAGTGGTGTTGTGTAGAAGGCCTTCTTCCCTCGGGACAAGGCCTCTCGAATCGCAACCTCGGCGACAAGCGTCTTCCCGGAGCCTGTGGGGGCGGTCACGACGACCGACGCTCCCGACCTGATCGCCTCCGCAGCCTCGAGCTGGAACGCGTCCGGTTCGAAATCAAGGTCGAACCCGATCATTTATGCAACGCCAACTTCACCAGCCAGATTGTCGCTTCATAGAGAACGTAGAGGGGGGCTGCGAGTGCCGTCAGCGTGAGCGGGTCACCTGTCGGGGTCACGACGGCGCCCACGATCACGATGATCAGCACCGCCCAGCGGCGGCCCTTTTTCAGCTGTGTGGAGTTGACGAGTCCGACGGTGGCGGCGGCAAACAGGAACACGGGGAACTCGAACGCGACACCGAACACGAGGAGGAATCGCAGCGTGAGCCCAAAGTAGTCCGAAGCCCCGATCACCGACGTCAGCCCCGGCTGGATCCCGAGAAGGAACACGAGGCCTCTGGGGAGGATGTAGTAGCCGAATGCAGCGCCGCCGGCGAACAGAATCACGAGAGCGGCCACGATCGGAATCGTCCATTTCCTCTCCCTTTTCGTGAGCGCGGGGTTCACGAAGGCCCACAACTGGTAGAACAGGATGGGGCTGGCCAGAAAAGCCCCGCCGAAGAGAGAGAGTCGCATCGCTATCGAAAAGCCCTCCGTCACCTCGAACTGGTTGAGATCTTGGCCTGGCAGTGCAAGCCGATATGGGTTGACGAGGACATCGAACAGTTGCCCACGAAACAGGAACGCGACGACAGCGCCGATGGTCAGCGCGATGGCACACTTCACGAGGCGCCACCGCAGTTCTTCGAGGTGCTCGAGGACGGGGCGTGCCTGGTCCCTACTCATCCGTAGGCCTATCGTCCGACGCTACATCGTCGTCTTTTCCACCACATTCCGCGGCTCTCGGGGTCGCTTCGTCACTGGTGTGCGGCGGCTTGGTGATTCCCTCGAGCGGCTGTGAGAGTTCGGTCAGAGGCTCGACCGAATCTTTGAGCGGCGTTGCCAGGTCTTTCACTTCCCGTTCCAGACCTCGCTGTAGATCGCCCGCCGTCGACTGGATCTCGCGGACCAGTGAGGCAACCTTCCTCGCCATTTCCGGTAGGCGTCGCGGACCGAACACGACCAGTGCGACAAGGAAGATGAAAACGAGTTCGGTAGGGCTGACGTCGAAAAACACGGCGTTTGTATGTTAGAGCCGCTTCGATCACCGTATTTGGTGCTTCGTGGTTTGTACTTCGTATTTCGTATTTCATACCGTGACGTGGCAGGAGTGCAAGACCGCGGAGCGGGCGTCTATCGGTCCCCCAGGGAGCGAAACGAGCGCTGGGGGAGGAAACCAAGCCGGGAGGCGGCCCGGCGGCAGCCGGAAAGGGTTGAAGCACCGCAGCGGACCCTGCCGTGGGATAGGGGGGATCGGCGCCTCGCAGTGCTCAGCGTGTTCCTATGACGAGGGGAGCATCCTCCAGAGATCCTCTTCCCTGTCGAGTGCATGCACGAATCGGTCGATTTCCTCGGCGGTGATCGGCCCTGGTTCGGGAACGACGACGTCGTACGTGACGCCGGTAGCGAGAAGCACGTTCACAACCCGAGGATTGGCCGGTCGGCGTTGGAGATCGCCACACGCCGGGCACCTGAACAAGTAGCTGCCCGAGTCATTGGTCGGGTCCAACTCGAGGTTGAGATCATCCGGGCGCAATTCAATGTCCCCGCACTGCTCACATGTGGTTTTGATGGTGGTCATTCGGCGCTCCGCTCACCGTTCATGCCCCGTATATCGGTCTTGATCAAGACACCCTGAAGTGACTATTCCGAAATGGTCACCCCGTAACGGGAGAGCACCCTGCGACGCAGGGAGGCGGTCGCCGCTGCGATTTCGGCCCCTTGGAGCAGGACGGCATCGTGGCCGAGCCGCACGAGCAGCCGGGCGACGACGCTTGGATCGGACGCCGAGAAGCGGATTACGAAGGGGTCTGTGGAGACGATATCGACCGGGTAATAGTCGGCGACCCAGGCAGCGCGCGGTTCAAGACGAATCGTCGCCCGCACATCATCTTCCGAAGGCGTGTACCGCAGCACCGGCGGTGGCGGTTCCGGATTCGGGATGAACTGCTCCTCGGTCGGGATGGCCGATCGGATTCGGTCGACACGGAATACTCGTTCGGCTCCGGCAGACCGGCAGAAGCCTGACAGGTACCAGTTCCCCATCGTCGTGAAGACCGACCATGGTTCCACCAGCCGTTGGGTCGTTTCGCCCTTGTTCAGCGAGGTGTAGGTCAGATCGATTACACGTCCCTCACGGGCTGCATCGCGCAGCATGGTTACGAGTCCTGACTCTCCCTCGATCTCGATGGCGAGCGTCTCGTCGGACGGGATGCCGAGCGCCGCCGTGAGTTTGTCGACAGCACTCTGCAGCGCAGGTGGTGCCTGGTCGGTGGCGATGAGGGTCTCGGCTGCTGCGAGAAGTGCAAGCGCTTCCGAGGCGCTGAGACGCAGCGCGCGGGAGAAGTAGTCGGCCATGTCGACAATGACTTCGTCCTCATCCACGTACGCGACCATCAGGTCGCCAGGTCCATATCCCGGGAGGCCGCAGACGAATACGAGGTTCAGGTCCTCGATGAGTGCTCGACGCGAGTAGCCGAAGCGATCGCAGACCTCTTGCACAGTGGCTCCGGGATTGGCGATCACCCAGGGAAGCATCGAGAGGATCCGCGTGAGGCGGTTCTTCGTTTTGCTCATGATCGCCCCTGGACTCGGTCGATCAGCGCTTGTCGGAGATGCTGGGGCTCGAGGATCTCCGCCTTGTCCTCGAAGCTCAGTATCCAACCGATGAAGGCGTCCGGATTCGCCACCCGCAGTTCGGCCTCCAGATGCCCATCCGACAGCTCGACGGCTTTGGCGCCGAGTTGGCGCTTTGCCCACCATGCAGTGTCCGCGTCGAACACCACTTTGGCAACGATGTCGGCCTCCCCTGTGGCCCACGGTTCCACGGGGAGAGCATCTCGCAGCCTGAAGCGTGATGGTCGGGTGAACGCACCGGGGCGATCTCCGACGGCGAACTTCGATGCCCTGTCGACCCGATAGGCCCGCATCTCTTCCCCGTCTCTCGCAATCAGGTACCAGTGTCCCCGCTGGTGCAGGATCCCCATGGGTTGGACGTCGCGACGCCGACCCCGGTACATGAACGAGAGCATGCGGCGCTCCGTCGCCGCCAGATAGGCGGCGGAGAGATCCTCTGCACCCAATCCGAGATCTGCCGCAAGCGGCTCTCCCCCTCCGCTCATCGTCAGCCCGCCGAGCTTCATGAGGGCTTCTGGTCCTGCCGGCTGCCCACCGAGCCGTACGACTTGCGCGGCGAGCCAGAGAGCGGCCCGCTCCTCATCGGAGAGTTCGGGGTCCGGCAGCTGGTACGCATCGGGTTGAAGGACGTAGCCGTATTCGACCTCCCACGCGTCCATCGGGCGAAGTTCGATCGGAATTCCCATCCGGCGCAGGAGGTCCTTGTCACGTTCGAACATGCGGTGGAACGCGTCGTCCGACTCCTGGGCATACCCCGCTACGGTGACGCGTATCTCATCAGCCGTGACCGGTCGGTCGGCCGTGAGCAGGAAGGCGAGAAGGTTGAGGAGCCGTTCGAGCACACGTCGCATGCAGAGTCAACTGTAGGGCCCCCGCCCTCGCCGTACCAGGTCCTCGGCACCAGGGTCCGCCGGGCACCGTATTGCAGGCGTCCCGAGGATCGCGCACCGTCGATCGCACTGTTGGTGATATGGGTCGATATCACACCGGTAGTCACGAAAGGCTTGGGACTGACGCTCTCGACGGAGAGCGCAGCTCTACAACCCCGCGATGAGCTGCTCGACGCGGGGGTCCGTGTGCACGAACGGGTCCTTGCAGAGGACCGTCCGCTGTGCCTGATCGTTCACCTTCAGATGGACCCAGTCCACGGTGAAGTCCCGCCCGGCAGCCTTCGCTGCGCGAATGAACGCTCCCCGCAGACGAGCCCGCGTCGTCGCAGGCGCCTCGGTCATCGCCTGGGTGATTGCCACGTCATCGACCACTCGTTCGACCTTTCCTCGACGAACCAGCAGGTGGTAGAGGCCCCGAGCCGGGTTGATATCGTGGTAGGAGAGATCCATCATTGCCAGCCGGGGGTCAGACAAGGCGAGATCGTTGCGAGCACGGTACGCCTCGATCAGTCGCCGCTTCGCGACCCAGTCCACTTGTGCCATGAGAGTCATCGGATCCTTCTCGATGCCGACGAGCATTGCTTCCCACATTCGCACGGCGCGATCGATCACCGGAGGAAACCCCTGGTTTCTCGCGTAGTGGGCGGCCTTGCCCAGATATTCCCACTGAATGTCGAGGGCGGAGAGTTCTCGACCGTTCGCGAGTCGGATCGGCCGTCGACACGTAGGATCTGAACTGATCTCCCGGATCGCACGAATCGGATTCTCGAGGTCGAACGTACGAAACTCGTACCCTTCTTCGAGCATCTGCAACAGCGCGCCAACGACACCGACCTTCGTGTAGGCCGCCGTCTCCGACATGTTGGAGTCGCCGGCGATGACGTGCAATCTCCTATAGAGTGCTGCATCTGCATGGGGTTCGTCCCTCGTGTTCACTATCGGTCTGGTGCGCGTAGTGGCAGAGGACACTCCCTCCCAGATGTGCTCGGCACGCTGGGATATCGTGAAGCGGACTCCTCTGGCGGTTCGCAGCAGCTTGCCGGCGCCGGCATAGATCTGTCTGGTGACGAGAAACGGGATCAGCGCCTCCAGTACGGCCGGGAAATCCGTGCTGCGGCGGATCAGGTAGTTCTCATGGCACCCGTATGAGTTGCCTGCCGAGTCCGTGTTGTTCTTGAAAAGGAAGATCTCGCCACTGATCCCTTCCTCGACCAGTCGCTTCTGAGCTTCCGCGGCCAAGTTCTGCAGAATGCGGTCGCCTGCCTTGTCGGCGGCAATCAGGGTGGCGAGATCATCGCACTCGGGGGTCGCATACTCGGGGTGACTGCCCACGTCGAGGTAGAGACGGGCACCGTTCTCGAGAAAGACGTTGGATGATCGGCCCCAACTCACGACCCGGCGAAACAGATACCTCGCAGCCTCGTCCGGACTCAGCCTCCGCTGGCCGCGAAGGGTGCAGGTCACACCGTATTCGCTTTCGAGCCCGTAGATGCGACGCTTCATCGCATCAGCGTAGACCCAATGGCCGGGAGCCTGTTGAGGAATCCATGGCACGTGTCACGACCTGCGCCCCCCCTCCCGGCTGCGCCGTACTCCCCTTTCCGGCTGACGCCGGCCCCCCTCCCGGCTGCGCCGTACTCCCCTTTCCGGCTGACGCCGGCCCCCCTCCCGGCTGCGCCGTACTCCCCCCAACGGTCGCTTCGCTCCCTGGGGGGAGAAACAGGTCGCTTCGCTCCCTGGGGGGAGAAACAGGTCGCTTCGCTCCCTGGGGGAGAATCAGCCAGAGGCGCCCAGGATCTCGCCGACCTCGGCAGCCGATATCCTGCGAAAGGTTCGCCGGCCTGCCGTCGAATCGAGGACGGCGGCTTCCCATCCGTCGACGTCTCTGTCGAGGACTTCCGCAAACGCAGCTGCGAGCGCGCTGATCGTCTCGGCGAGCGAGCCGACCTGCTGATCCCTCGCTTCCAAGATCTCGCTCAACGCGTCCGCCTGTCCACCGATGGCGCAATACCGGCGTTCGTCCGACAGGGTGCCGTCGTACGTTACCCGGTACAAGTGATTTGGCTGACCGTTGTCACCGAGCTCTGCCACGAGGATCTCGACCTCATACGGCTTCACTTCGTGAGTGAAAATGTTGCCGAGTGTTTGGGAGAACGCGTTCGCAAGCCCTTTCCCATTCACATCCGCCCTGCTGTAGAGATACCCTCTCAGGTCTGCATGGCGTGTTCCTGCGACGCGCAGCGCCTCGAATTCGTTGTACTTGCCCACACCGGCAAAGGCGACACGGTCGTAGATCTCACTGATCTTGTGGAGCGTGGCGCTCGGATTCTCTGCGAGCAGGAGCACGCCCAAGTCGTACTCGGCAGCGACGATCGAACGCCCCCGAGCGATCCCTTTGCGCGCAAACTCGGCCCGATCTTTGACAAGTTGTTCCGGAGGTACGTAAAAGGGGACCGTCATCGTATGTCTCCCAATGCTGCGGAGGCCAAGGCTGCAACCTCGTCCGACTCGACCTCGACGAACCCTTCCGCCGTAACGGTCACGACATTCGGAAGGATGCCGCGGGCCAGATCGGGCCCGCCCGTCGCCGTGTCCTCTTGGGCAGCAGCCACCAGCGCTCGCATCCCGATGTCCAACGCATCTGACTTGCCGAGATCGGCGCGGTAGGAGGATCTGAGATACGCCTTCGCGTCACGAGCACCCGAGCCGGTCGCTCCATACTCATGCTCTTCATACCGTCCCCCAACCACATCGAATGTGTAGAGGCGACCGGTACCCTCGGCCTCGTCGTATCCGCAGAAGAGAGGAACGACGACAAGGCCCTGGAACACCAAGGGCAACTGTTGGCGGACCATCCGACCCAGATACGTGGCTTTGCCATCGAGGCTGAGGCGCGTCCCTTCCAGTTTCTCGTAGTGCTCCAGCTCGGTTTGGAAGAGACGGACCAGGTCGATCGCAATGCCCGCCGTTCCGGAGATCGCGATGGCGGAGAAATGATCGGCTTCGAACACCTTCTGGATTCTGCGATGAGCGACGATATGTCCTTCTGTTGCCTGGCGGTCTCCGAGCATCACCACGCCATCGGCGAAACGCAGGGCAAGGACCGTCGTAGCCACAGGGGCGCCGAGTACAGAGTGATCTGTCGTCGGAATCTCCCACTTCGGAGTCATGTTGAGTGAAGCGAGAAGGTCGCTGAAGCTCACACCCTGTCCATACACGTCGTTCATTCTCCGCCCTTCTGGACATAGTTCTTGACGAATTCCTCAGCGTTCTCTTCCAGAACCTCGTCGATCTCACCGAGAAGATCATCGATCTCATCGGTATGAACCACAGGAGCGGAGGCGACGTCGGTCTGCCCGGCGGTGTCAGGTTCTCGATGGGCCTTTCGGATGTTCTCTTTCATGTCAGTCACCTCCTAGCGCTTCGAGGAGATCGGCGGCACTCGACGATGCGTCGAAGAGTGCCCCCACACGGTCCACCGTTCCTCGCAACGGATCCATCATAGGCACCCTCTTGAACGTGGCTCCGCCGGTATCGAACACGAGCGAGTCCCAGTTCGCGGCCACCAACGCGTCGCCGTGGTCGCTCACGCAGCGGCCCCGAAAATACGCGCGCGTGCCTGCAGGGGGATAGTGCAGGGCATCGGCCACTTGGGCGTCGGTGAAGAGACGCCGGATCAAACCTCTCTCGACGAAATGGTCGTACAACCCGCGGCTCGGGTCGACGTCATGGTATTGGAGATCGAGTGCCCTCAGACGCGAATGGGTCCAGTCGAGATGCTCCCGGTTCTTGTATGCCCGCATGATCCGCAGCTTCGCGGTCCAGTCCAGACGATCGGCGGTGGTCATCGGGTCCACCTCGAGGTCTTGGAGAACCTGTTCCCAGTGCACCAAGACGTCTCGACTCACATCGTTTGCCGACGATGCCTCCGCATACTTGGAGAGCCAATCGAAGTATTGCCACTGCAACTCGAGCGCGGTGGCGGAACCACCGCCCGCGAGGCGCAGGGACCGACTCAAACCGATGTCATGACTCACTTGCCAGGTAGCCGCCACAGGATCGAGAAGTTCGAGAGCGTCGGGCAAGGCGGCGTCCTCGATCGCAGCCAGAAGCAGTGACGTCGTTCCGAGTTTCAGATAGGTCTGGATCTCGGATCGTGTCGCGTCCCCGATAATGATGTGCAGCCTCCGGAACCGCTCCGGGTCACTATGCGGTTCGTCCCGCGTATTGATGATCGGCCGCCGCGCCGTCGTCTCCAGCCCGACCCGTTCTTCAATGAAGTCGGCTCGTTGACTGATCTGAAAGTCGACCTGCGCCCGTCCGTTTTCCACCCCAACCTTCCCAGAGCCGGTGAAGACCTGGCGGGTGACCAGGAACGTTGTCAGGTAGCGGACGATATCGTTGAACGGTAGGGCTCTCGACACCAGGTAGTTCTCGTGAGCGCCGTAGGAGTTCCCTTTTCCGTCACTGTTGTTCTTGTAGAGGGCAATCTTCTCCCCTGGCTCGAGTATCCGTTGTACCGCGTTTGCTGCGCGTGCCATGGCGAGCTCCCCCGCCTTGTCGTGCAGGGCCGCTTCGCGGGCGTCCAGGCATTCGGGTGTCGAGTACTCGGGGTGAGCATGGTCAACGTACATCCGGGCTCCGTTCGGGAGCAGGACGTTGAGCGTCTCCGCGTCGAGCGCAACCCTGGTACCGAACGATCGCCCTCTTGCGTCACGCCCTGGGGACTCCTCGGCGAGAGACCACCTCAGTCGCAATCCATCCGGCGAGCCGTTGACGACGAGTCCCGATGCGAGCACGGGGTTGAAATCCGCCTGGTGACGAATCGTGATGCCGAATTCGGTCTCGGTGCCGAGCACCTTCGGAATGGCCATCGGCTAGGAGACCAACGATGACAGGGAGTGCACAATGAGCATCTGAGGCCTCCTCACAGGTACTGGCCGGTCGTGACAGCCTCGATCTGTTTCGACTTGTTTTCCCCTCGCATCAGCGTCCGGACGTACACGATGCGCTCCCCTTTCTTGCCGGAGACCTTCGCCCAATCGTCCGGATTCGTCGTGTTGGGAAGATCTTCGTGCTCGGCGAATTCGCTCGTGATCGCCCGCAGCAGGTCCGCCGTCCGGAGGCCTCTCGGTCCTCCTGCGATCTCGCGCTTGATCGCCTCCTTCTTGGCCCGGCTGACGATGTTCTGGATCATCGCGCCGCTGGCGAAGTCCTTGAAGTAGAGCAGTTCCCGGTCACCGTTCGCGTAGGTGACCTCGAGGAACTTGTTCTCATCATCTTGTGCGTACATCCGCTCGACGGTGGAATCGATCATCGCCGAGAGCATCGCGTCGGGGTCGCCTCCAGCCTTCTCCATCTCCTGCATATCCAGCGGTGCAGCACCGTCGAGGTAGATGCTGAAGATCTCGCGAGCGGACGTTTTGTCGGGCCGGTTGATCTTGATCTTCACGTCGAGGCGGCCCGGCCGGAGAATCGCAGGGTCGATCAAGTCCTCACGATTCGACGCGCCGATAACGATCACGTTCTTGAGACTCTCCACACCGTCGAGTTCCGAGAGCAGCTGAGGCACGACCGTCGACTCCATGTCGGACGACACTCCTGTGCCTCTGGTGCGAAATAGTGAGTCCATCTCATCGAAGAACACAATGACCGGGACTCCCTGGTCCGACTTTTCCTTTGCCCTTTGGAAGATCAATCGGATCTGCCGCTCCGTCTCACCGACGTACTTATTGAGCAGTTCCGGACCTTTCACGTTGAGGAAGTAGGAACGGATGTCGCTGCGTCCGGTACGAGCCGCCACTGCCTGAGCGAGACTGTTGGCAACCGCCTTGGCGATCAGGGTCTTGCCACAGCCGGGAGGCCCGTACAGGAGTACTCCTTTGGGAGCTTCGAGTCCATACTCCGCGAAGAGTTCCTTGTGCACGTATGGGAGTTCAACGGCGTCGCGAATCGTCTCAATCTGTTCCCTGAGCCCTCCCACCTTGTCGTAGGTCACGTCGGGAACTTCTTCGAGGATGAGTTCCTGGACTTCGGGGCGTAGGAGCTTCTCGAACACGAGTCCGGTCCGTGTGTCGAGGCGTACAGCGTCGCCTGCCCGCAGGGGCTCTCCCTCGAGGGGCTCTGCGATTTCCACGACTCGTTCTTCGTCTCCTCTCGCAAGGACGAGGAGGCGCTGCTCTCCGAGGCGCTCCTTGATGGTCACGACTTCGCCCGACACGGTGAAACGTCGTACATCAACGATGTTCATCGTCTCGTTCAACAGGACCTCTTGGCCACGCAGGAGCTGTTTGACCTCGATGCTGGGTTGAGCCTCCACACGGAGTTTGCGACCACCGGTAGCGATATCCACCGTCCCGTCGGCGTTGACTTGGAGGATGGTTCCAAACTGGTTGGGAGGAGCTGCGAGCCTCTCGATCTCGGTGCGGAGCATCGCGAGCTGTTCTCGTGCCTCGCGCAGCAATTCCGCCATCCGCTTGTTCTGCGATCCTGCCCTTTCGAGGGATGTTTTGGTCTCGGAGAGCTGGCGTTCAAGCCTGCGGGCGCGGCTCGATTCTGATCTGAGAGTCGCAACCTCGGCTTCAAGGCGCGTCACAGTTGCTTTCAGTTGCTCTACGTCACCCATGGGCTCGCGCGAAGTATACGGCGGTGCAGAAACTGTCCTCAGGGAGCGCTGAGAGATTCACGTTCTTCCGGCCGCCGTTGGTGTCCGGGGATGATCCTGGATGCAGACACCCAATGGGGATGAGGGCGCAGTACGCATCCTGCTCGCTTCGAATCTACGAGTGGACGAACTACCCGCCGGGAGGTCATCAACCAAGGGCTCGAGGTCGGAACCGTTGCAGAGTGGTGGTGTTCCGGCAGGTCTCGAAGGTGTTGGTCGGACGTAAAAGGCCGACTCGGAAACGCTCCGAGACGACGCTGGGGAACCGTCGAGACAAACGAATCCAAGGCGGAAGCTTCGACCAGTTCGTCCAACTCATCCTCACCGCCAAACCTCTCGAGTGGGCCAATCGAGGGACCCGATAACCACCGTCTCGGCGTGCGGTTAGTGGAGAGCGCGAATTTGGGTAGCATGCCTCCGACACAGAAGGAGCTTCTGAGCTATGAAGGTTTGGATCGACCAAGATCTCTGTACCGGCGACGGTCTCTGCGAAGAGATCGCCCCGGATGTTTTCGTGCTGTTGGATGACGGACTCGCGTATGTCAAGGAAGGCGACAAGATCTTTGCTGCGTCCGAGGGCAACCCGGAAGGTGCCCAGGGCATCGGCGTTGTCCCTCCAGGACAGGAAGAGATGGTCATCGAGTCGGCAGAGGAATGCCCGGGAGAGTGCATCTTCATCGAGCCTTGAGAATCTGCCGAGTGATGCCGGTGTGCGGATCGGCGGTTGCGCGAGCCACTCGCAAGGCCGCACAACGAAAGCGCACCTTCGGGGTGCGTCGGGGCGCAGTACACGGCGAGTAGCGAAGTGCGACCGTCGAGATGCGCGGCATGTTTCGCTCGGCAGATCTCGGCAGATGTTCGTCACGGGAGGCCCCACACGGGGCCTCCCTCACGTAGCGGTTCGCCGTCCGACGACCACGAACCCGGTATGGCCGACCATTCGGTGATCAGGACGGACTGATCGTCCTTCGACCTTCCATGTGCGGTGCAGCGTCTCGAAGACGTCGATCAGCGCATACGAACCGAACTCCCGCAACGTTTCCACGAGCGTCTGCACCTGTGGCACGGTTGGGAGGTACGCGATGAAGATGCCTCCGGGCTCCAGATGACTGCCGACGCGCGCGACGTGCCATGGTTCCGGGAGATCCAGAACGAGCCGGTCGGCGTGAGCGGTCTCGGCTTCTGTTTCGACGTCTCCGATGCGCAGGTCGAGCGTTGGGGGGATCTCACCGAAGAACCGTTCGATGGTATGCCGGGCATGAGTTGCATGATCTTCGCGGCGTTCGACACTGATGACACGGCCGGTGGGACCGACGGCACGCACGAGCGCGATGGTCAAAGCTCCGGATCCCGTACCCGCTTCCAGGACGATGCTGCCGGGCCTGATGTCCCCGTACACGAGGATCGGACCTATGTCCTTGGGATAGACGACTTGTGCCCCTCTGCGCATCTTGAGCACGTAGTCCACGAAACGTGGACGGATCGCCAGCAGCTTGCTTCCGCTTCCCGTCGAAACGAGCGATCCTTCTTGTGTCCCGATCAGTTCTGTGTGCGGAATCACCCCGAGGTGGGAGTGAAACTCACTGCCTTCTCGCAGTGTGAGCAGATAGCGCCTTCCCTTGGAGTCGACCAGCAGACAGAGATCTCCCGCATCGAACGTCATCGCGTCGCTCGTTCCTGAAGCCGACAAAAGGCGCACCGCTCGCCGGTGGTCGGCCTTCCGCAGTCGGAACAGGGATGCAGGTCGGGAGCCTCGGCAGTGAACATGTCGGAGGCTCTGTCGAAGAATCCTCCCAGGAAGTGCTGCGTGACACCCGGCGAGCGTTGTTCGAGCATGGCCATCCATTCCTTGAGTCGATTGACCGTGTTGCCTTCCACCAACGGACACTCCTCGACCTCGTAGTCGATTCCTGCGAGGACCGCGTAGGCGGCGGTCTCTCGTTCGGCAACACGAATCAGCGGCTTTACCCTCTTGGTCAAACCGTCCGAAGCCGGGAGGACGGGGCGCTGTCTGCCCAGGTACTCCACGTTCCAGTTGAGAACGTTGGAGAGCAGTGTCGCAGCCTCGTCGTCCAGATTATGTCCCATCACCAGAACCTCACAGCCCCGGCGTGCCGCCTCCTCGTTCAGAATGTACCGTTTGGAAAGGCCACATGCGGAGCATGCCGTGCGTCGTGTCGCTTTCGCCGCATCGGGAACCGAGAAGCCGTATTCCTGCACGAGGTCGACCGGATGCAGAATCAGGTCCCGTTGTTCGGCGAACGTCTGGACTCTCCTCAGACTGTCCTGCGAGTAGTCCCCGATGCCAAGGTCGAGATAGATCCCTTCTGTCCGATAGCCGAGGTGATGCAGGATGTCCCACAGGGCCAGACTGTCCTTGCCTCCCGACACACCAATCGCGAGACGCTGATCCGGATGAAACATGGCGTAGTCGTGAATCGTTCGCCCAACTTGTCTTCGAACATGTTCGATGAAGTGGTCTCGGCAGAACGCCGCGTTGTGGCGTCGCACCTCGATCGCCGCGTTCCCTCTACACACGCGACAGCGCATCAGCCCCCCGAGATGACCGGCCGCAGCTCCACCGTGTCATCCGCGGCGAGCCGTTGGTCGCGGGTGAGCAGGTCGTTGCCGCGGATTACCAGCACCGTCTCCAGGACGATGTCCAAATGTTCGAGAAGGGCACGTACCGTCGTCGGTCCTTCGATGTCAATTTCGCGCCGAGGGTGCCGGAGGACGACCTTCACGAAGAGAACACCACCGCAGCGAGCCCGGCGGCGAGTGACAGGACCATCCCAAGCACGATCACCCAGATCACGATCTTCTTCATGGTGTCGTTGAGCATCCCCGTACTCTACGCGTCTTCTGGGCTTGCGAAGTTCTGATGTTGGTCTGGGCAGTGCCACGGCGAGGTCTTCACAGTGCCATGCATGGTGCTTCGGGCAACTACGCTGGGTCTCATGGAACTGGGTCGCATCGCCGTACGAAGCACGCTCCGTGGTCTGCGAACGGGTGACGCCCGCCTGATCCTGATCGGTGCGGCGCTTCTGGGGTTCAAGTGGCTGCGAAAGCCGAAGGTCGATGCGTTGGTGTACAAGCGACGTCTCCGGCCCGGTGACACCCTCAAGATCCGGCTCGAGCCTCAGGAACGGTAGACCTTCACGACCGCCCTCGACCTGCTGCCGCGACGCCGGCCGATCACGAAGGCAAGGACAACAACGGCGACCACCGCCACGGCGATGACAACACCCTTCTGTTGCATGCTCTCTTTGGTGTCGCTCAGGGCCTGCTCGATCTCTCGGGCTTTTGCTTCGATGTCTGCTCGTTCGACCATCAGCGGCTTGTTCTCCAAATGATGAGACCGGCGATTGCGGAAAGGACGATAACCGAGATGAGCAGACCGAGCGCACTCCACAAGTCACCATCGGGAAGCACACGGATCAGCAACCTGGTTCCTGCGATGGCAAGAAGGAGGGCCCCGATGGAGAACAACGCCGCCGCGGCCAGGCCCATCCCTGCAACCCTCCCGAGGCGCTTCGCCGGTTCGATGGTCTGTTCTCGGAGGTATTGCTTGGATAGGTCGATCAACTCTCCGACCTGTTCGGGAATCTCGCTTACATCGCTCATGACACCACCGAGGCTACCCGAGGTCCCGATTCATGGGCGAATCAGTTTCTTGGATGGCGTCTCCCAGACGTCGTTGTCGTGACTGCCCTTCCCGGCTGGTGTCCGCCCCGCGGTCGCGCACCGATGCTTCGTCGCTATATGAAGTACGAAATACAAAGTACGAGCTACGAGGTACGTGCCTCCCCACCGGCATCACTCGGTAGACTTTCAGGCATCGTCCCCTGGTCCGCCACTAGGCTGTTGGATCGTGAGCCAAGGCACCCACAGGTCGGTTCCACATGCCCGGAACTTCTCGATCGTCTGGACGGGACAGACAGTTTCATTGTTTGGCGACTACGTCGCCTACTTGACAGTCCCACTCTTCCTTGCAGAGCTCTCACAACGTGCGTTCGACTTCGGGCTCCTGTCCGCTGCCGAGAACCTTCCCACACTGATCTTCGGCTTTGTCGGCGCAACGCTATTGGACCGATACCGGCTGCGGTGGCTCATCGCCATCAACGAGCTGGCGCGAGCAGCCGCGTTCTTCTCGCTTGCCATCCTGGTTCGTGACGGGACATTCACCACATGGGGCTTGTTCGCGTTTGCGTTCGTTGCAGGCAGTCTCGCCGCCTCATTCAACGCCTCGTTGCAGGCGTTCATCCCGTCGGTGGCTGCGGGACTCGGTTTGTCTCGGGCGAATGGACGCCTCTCGCTTTCACAGCAGATCGCCTTCCTCCTCGGGCCTCTCACCGGTGGACTGATCGTGAAGGTTGCCGACTTCTCCGCCGCCTTCGCCTTCAACGGGGTGACCTTCCTCGTGTCGGCCTTGTCATTCATCTACCTGTCTCGCGTTCCGCAACGCGCCCTCGGTACCGGCGATCACTTCATGGAGAATCTCCGAGAAGGGTGGGCACATCTCTGGGGCGAACGCCGGATCCGCCTGACCACGCTTGGTGGAGGTCTCGCGAACTTCATCACGGGATTCATCGAGGCGACCCTCGTGTTGATCGGAGCCCAGCTCCTCGGGACGGACGATCCGGCCCGACTCGGGATCTTCTTCGTCGGAATGGGCGCCGGCGGCATCATCGGAGCGATCAGTGCTCCCAGGGTCATCGATCGCGTCCACATCGGCCGCACCTATGTGTTCGGATTTGCGATCTTTGGTTTTGGAATGTTCGGCCTGACCTGGTCGAGCAACTTGCTGGTCGTTACCAGTGTTCTGGCGGTCGGCTTCGCGGGACTCGTTTGGACCAACGTGAGTCTGCTCACCATGCGTCAGCTCTACACGCCGCAGCATCTGCTCGGCAGAGTCAGCGCCGCCGGACGTGGACTGGCCTGGAGCACGGTCCCCTTCGGTGCCCTGTTCGGCACGGCACTGGCCGATCGTATCGGCCTCCTGACGATCGTTCGGCTCGGACCGATCCTGATCGTTCTCTTCGCCGTGTATCTCTCTCGTACAGTCGTCTGGTCTGCCCGCAACGTCGCAGAGTACGACCAGCCGGCCTGAATCAAGGCAGCCGGGCACTACCCTCCCGTCGATGCGGGTCTCTTCAATCCTTTCGACTGCTCCGGGGACCCGACGAACCGCCTTCGCGGTCACCGACTGGGGTCTGCTTACCGGGATCGCGCTCATCTGGGGCTCGTCGTTCCTCCTCATCGCGATTGGACTCGAGGCGTTTCCCCCAACCGTTGTCACAACGCTTCGCCTTGCCGTCGGCGCTGCGACCTTGGCTCTGTTTCCCGCTTCGAGGCGGCCGGTGGACCGGGCCGACTTTCCTCGGATCGTTCTCCTGGGTGTCATCTGGATGGGATTTCCCATGCTCCTCTTCCCGATCGCCCAGCAGTGGATCTCATCCTCACTCGCCGGGATGCTCAACGGGTCGATGCCGATCTTCTCCGCACTCATTGCAGCCTTGCTTCTCCGTAAGACTCCTGGTCGCTACCAGATCGTTGGCGTCTTGCTGGGCCTCATCGGGATCGTCGCCATCGGACTTCCAGGTATGGAAGGGGGCCCATCGGTCCTTCGCGGCACACTGCTGGTGCTGGCCGCCACGATCTCCTACGGCGTGTCGGTCAACCTGGCGGTGCCGCTTCAGCAGAGGTACGGTGCGATCCCGGTGATCATGCGCGCCCAACTCGTGGCGGTCGCACTTGTTGCTCCTTTCGGGTTGGTCCATGCGCGGCAGGTGCAGTTCGCATGGGGTCCTCTGGCGGCGGTCGCGGCCTTGGGCGTGTTCGGAACAGGACTGGCGCTCGTCGCCATGACGGTCCTTGCCGGCCGAGTTGGGGCGACCCGCGCCTCGATCGCTATCTACTTTCTGCCGGTCGTGGCGATTCTCCTCGGGGTCTTCTTCCACGGCGAACATGTGGCGCCTTTGTCCATCGTGGGAACCGCCGTTGTGCTCATCGGAGCGTTCCTTGCTTCCAGAGCAGAGGCCCCATAGGTCGATCGCGCCGTTCGCCAGGACGGTTTCGGGCAATGCACAGGCCCTCATGACTCGTCGATGCCACGGCGGCCTTGACCACAAGGATGCGCGTTCGCCGAGACATGCGCCGGCGACAGCCGCGCCCGTGGGACGAAACGAACCTCGTTCAGGCGGCACTAACCTCGCTCCGAGAGGACGGGGGTATGACTCGAGCGATCGATGTGAACGCCTTGACCAAGCGTTTCGGGAATCTCGTTGCGGTCGATGCGGTCGACTTTTGGGTCGACAAAGGTGAGGTGTTCGGCTTTCTCGGGCCGAACGGCGCCGGAAAGACCACCACGATCTCGATGCTGACGACCCTGCTCAAGCCATCGGCGGGCAGCGCAGCCGTTGCCGGACACGATATCCGATCCGACCAGAGCGCGGTGCGCTCCGCGATCGGCATCGTGTTCCAGGAACCCAGCCTCGACGATCGTCTCACGGCTCGTGAGAACCTCAACTTCCACGGCGTTCTCTACCACGTTCCCCCGAAGATCCGGAGGCATCGCATCGACGACCTCCTGAAACTGGTCGACCTCGACTCACGTGGCGACGACACCGTCGAGAAGTTCTCCGGCGGCATGAAGCGCCGCCTGGAGATCGCGAGGGGACTTCTTCACACTCCCGAAATCCTCTTTTTGGACGAGCCGACGATCGGGCTGGACCCGCAGACAAGACGCAACATGTGGGATCACATCAAGCGTCTGCGAGAAGACACGGGGACGACCATCTTCATGACCACGCACTACATGGACGAAGCCGAGTTCTGCGATCGGATCGCCATCATTGACCACGCGAGCATCGTCGCTCTCGACACGCCGGAGGGTCTCAAGCGCATGGTCGGCGGTGACGTCGTCACCGTCAGGACGCCCGACGTGAACGACCTCGCCGAGTTCCTCTCCACAGAGGCCGTCACAACCACGGTGAGCGGCGGCGAAGTCCGAATCGAGGTACGAGAAGGTGCGCCCTTCATCCCGCACCTTGCGAGGGGATTCAAGGGTCGTATCGACGCGATCGAACTCAGGAGGGCCGACCCTCGACGATGTCTTCCTGAAGCTGACGGGAAGAACCATCCGGGAGTCTGAGCTTGATCAGGGTGATCTCAACCGCAACCGTCTCAAGATGATGGTTCGCAGACGGAGGGGGCACGGATGACAGCCACAGAAGCTCGTACTGAACGACGGCCTTCGTCTGCCGCGGCAGTGGGGATCATCTGGCGCAGGGAGATCACTCGATGGTGGCGGGACAAGACGAGAATCGCCGGGTCTCTTGGGATGCCCATCATCTTCCTCCTGATCTTCGGCAGCGGACTCAGCGGCGCGATGGGATCACTGATCGGCGGCGGATCCGGTGGTCCGACGATCGACTTCAAGCAGTTCATCTTCCCCGGAATCATCGCTATGAACGTCTTCTTCGCGTCGATCTTCAACGGCATCTCGCTCGTCTACGACCGCGAGTTCGGCATCCTCAAGGAGGTCCTCGTTGCCCCCGTCAATCGTGCCTCGGTGGCGTTGGGCAAAACCCTCGGCGGTGCTACGGTCGCGACGATTCAGGGAACGCTCGTCTTTCTGTTCGCCCCGCTCGTCGGGGTCACTCTTACGCCTCTGCTGGTCCTCCAACTCTGGCCGGTGATGTTCCTTGGTGCTTTTGGCTTGTCGGGGATGGGTGTCGCGCTTGCTGCACGGATGCGCAGTACCGAGGCGTTCCAGGTGATCAACCAGTTCGTCACATTTCCGATGATCTTTCTGTCGGGTGTGTTCTTTCCACTCCAGGGTCTGCCCGCATGGATGACCGTTCTCGTCAAGATCAATCCGATCACCTACGCGGTCGACCCGCTGCGGAGATTGGTCCTGGAGGCCCAGGGGTTGCCCGCCGCCGTGCTGGATCGGCTTCCCGACCTCGGTCTCGGAATCAAGGTTTTCGGGCACGCGATGACGGTGAGCCAGGATCTCATCATTGTGGGCGTGTTCGGAGTGGTGATGAATCTGCTCGCCATGTGGCTGATGAGCATTCAGGACTGACGGGCACCGTCGTCTTGATCAACGTCCGGCCGGTCGATGATCCCGGCGACCATCTCGCGCCACATGGCGTCGGAGGCACACTTTGCGCAGAGGAACACTTTGCGGCCCTGTTTGACAACGGCCGCCTTCTCCCGGCACTGCGTACATATGAAGCTAAACGCAGTGCCCGTAGTCATCACTCGGGATATCGGCGCAAAGGCCTGCTTCCTGTAGGCGTTTCCTTCTCCCGGACCACGGACGCCACCGTACGGTGCGGCCGGTGCACGTCGCGAGGTGCGTTTGCGGGTTTCATCTCGGCAGGCGGCCCGGCGGCCTCTAGCCTGGGCTGGAACAGCGAGGAGACCGCCCATGGATGTCCACCGAATACCCGGTGAATACCGCCGGAATCATGGACGATATCCCCTGTACGATCCACCGTGGTTGCGCCGCACCTACACGACGTGCCTCTGGGACGGTGCTCCCCGGCGAACCGGTTCCGAGTTCTGCTCGGTACGGTGCGAGGAACAGTACCTGGAGTGGGAGGAGTCCATGACGTCGCATTATGTTGCCCGCGAACCGTTGGAAACCTTCCTGGCCCCTGAAGAAGAGCCGGATCTCTGATGGAGGTCGTATGAAACTCATCGAATGCATCCCCAACTTCAGTGAAGGTCGTGATCGTCGGGTCATCGACGCAATCGCCGCCGTCATCGACGCGGTCGACGGTGTGACACTCCTGGACGTCGACCCTGGGGCCGCCACGAATCGCACCGTCATGACGTTCGCCGGATCGCCCGAAGCCGTGGAGGAGGCCGCATTCCTGGCCATCGAGAAGGCAGCCGATCTGATCGACATGCGAACCCACCATGGTGAACACCCTCGAATGGGAAGCACCGATGTTTGCCCGTTCGTTCCGCTCGACGGCGCCTCCATGGAGGATTGCGTTCGGATCGCACGGCGTCTGGGAGAACGCGTTGGCACCGAGCTCTCGATCCCCGTGTACTTATACGGGGAGGCAGCAACGCGTTCCGAGCACCGATCCCTTGCCGACGTTCGCCGTGGTGAGTACGAAGGACTTGCCGACCGCGAGGACGAGCCCGACTTCGGTCCGACAGGATTCAACGCAAGGACCGGGGCAACCGCGATCGGCGCACGCAACTTCCTGATCGCCTACAACGTCAATCTCAACACTCGTGACCGCCGGCTTGCCAACAAGATCGCCGGTGCTCTCAGGGAAAGCGGGAGACCAAAACGTGGTCCCGACGGCAAGATCCAGCGTGATGCGAACGGTGTTGTCCTGCGTGAGCCGGGACGGTTCACACACCTGCGAGGGGTCGGCTGGTACATCGAGGAGTACGGAAGAGCGCAGGTGTCGTTCAACTTGACCGATCCCGACGTCACCTCACTCCATGCCGTCTTTGACGCCGCGTGCGACGAGGCTGCCCAGCTCGGCGTACGCGTGACCGGTAGCGAGATCGTAGGCCTGGTCCCCCGCCGCGCAATGCTGGCAGCCGGCGATCACTATTTGCATGCCCAGGGCAAGACGACGGGCATCCCGGAGGCCGAACGGATGCACATCGCCGTGCTCAGCCTTGGCCTGAACGATGTGACACCGTTCGATCCGGCCGACAAGGTGATCGAGTACCGGTATCACGGGGCACCGTCAGGCCTCGTTACCAACTCGCTGTGGGAGTTCGCCGACATCCTCTCGGCAGGCACCCCGACGCCCGGAGGCGGCAGTGTGGCGGCGTTGGTCGGCTCACTGTCGGTGGCGCTGACGTCGATGGTTGCGGCGCTCACGTTCTCCAAGACGAGCGACACCAAGATGGAGGACATCGGCCGGTCGGCACAGCAGCTCAAGTACTGGTTCCTCGACGCTGTCGATCGGGACACGGACTCGTTCAACGCGTTGATGGCGGCGTTGCGCCTGCCTCGCAAGACGGACGCAGAACGTCTCGCTCGCGACCATGCCGTGCAGGACGCCACGGTGGCCGCCAGCCTGGTCCCTCTCGAAGTACTCGAGCACTGTGTCGATGCGCTCGATGCCGCCATGGTGGTTGCCAAGGACGGAAACGAGAGTGCCGTCACGGATACCGGTGTCGCTGCAAGCTGTGCGCTCGCCGCGGCGGAGGGTGCGTCGCTGAACGTGCGCATCAACCTCGGTTCGCTGCTCGACCATCCAGAGACAGAACGTCTGGACGCACGACGGAGCGCTGCACTCGAGTCCGCCAGGACGCTGGCAGCCGACGTGCTGGCGATCGTGGAGAGCCGTATCGCGAACGATCACTAGCCACAGACACCGAACCTAGGGCTCAGGGGTACCCCCACAGGGCACCTACGAGCCCAGGGTTCAACTGTGGGGGGTGGAATCGACGCCAGGCTGCCACACGGTGTCGAGGACCGTGCCGTCCACCCACTTGATCACGGCCACAGGCCGGTCTGTCAGCACGGCCGGCTCCGGCTTGCCTCCGCAGATACGCTCCACGTCGGCCTGCAAGCTGTGAATGTCGACGATGGGAAGATCAGAACCCTCCGTTGCATCCAGCAGGTCTTGGCGCCTCGGGTTGATGGCGATACCGCGCTCCGTCACCACGACGTCGATGAGTTCGGCCGGGCCCGTGAGCGTGGTCACTCGATCGCGAATGACGGGGTTTCGATCGCGAAACGACGGCATCGCCAAGATCGTGCAGCCGGCGAAGAGGCAGTTCTGCCAGCCGCCGATGCCATGCAGGAGGCGCCCGTCGGAATGTGTCACCACGTTGGCGTTGAAATCAACATCCACCTCGGTTGCACCAAGAACGACGGTATCGACCATGCTCGCGAAGTTGCCTTTGCCGTTGAAGTTGTACGAAGTGAACGGAGAGGTCGCCACATGGCGTGCGTCTGTCGCTATGGATTGGATGCCGCTGAGATCGAACGTCTGACCGTCGAGGATGTAGTCCGTCAGGCCTTCCTGCAACATGTCCACCAGTACACGGGTGGAACCTCCGCGGACGAACCGTGCAGTGACGCCGGCATCTCGCATCATGTCCGCGAGGAACGCTGTGAAGGCAAGTGAGATGCCCCCAGCTCCCGCCTGGAATGAGAAGCCCTCCCGCAAGATGCCTGCATCTCTGACGAACCGTGCCGCGTACTCCGCGATGATGAGCCGGTCCGGGCTCTTTGTGATCTGCGTCGTGCCGGAGACGATCTTGCCCGGGTCCCCGATCGAAGGCACCTCAACCACGTAATCGACATTGTTGCCCTGTATCTGCCAGGGAACGCACGGGAAGGGAACGAGCCCGTCGGTAACGACGATGACGTGATCGGCATACAGGGAATCTGCCAGAGCGAAGCCAAGGGATCCGCAGGCCGACTTGCCGTGTGCGCCGTTCGCGTTGCCGAACATGTCTGCGCTCGGAGCGGCGATCACGGCAATGTCGATGTGCACCTCGCCGTCGGAGATTGCCTGCCACCGGCCGCCGTGTGAGCGAAGTACGCCCAGTCCACGCATCCTTCCCTCTGAGCAGTACTCCCCCAGCGGCCCGTTCATGCTGCCTTCGATGTGGTGGACGACGCCGGCTTCCATCAGGTCGATCACGGGTTCGTGGCAGGGGAATGACGCACTCGGAAACCAGGTCAGGTCGCGGATCCCCATGTCCCTCGCGGCATCGAGGAGGCTCAGAGCCACACGGTCTCCGTTGCGAAGGTGATGATGGGTAGAGACGACCATCCCATCGGACAGACCGCACCGTTCGAGGGCCACCTGCAGGGATGCGACACGTTTGTCTCCGTTGTCCGGATAGTCAGACGAGACTCGGATCGGAGGGCCTGCCTTGTTGCCGACCGGCCGGTGGCCGCCGATGCCCTGGTAGGGGGTCTGCTCATGACCGTTTACGACGGTTGGAACCATCCGACCCACGGCGTTCTCGGTGAATTCGGTCGTCATTGCCCGCTCCCCTCCTCCGCCAAGAGGCCCAGGGCTCGAGCCCGCTCGACGACCTTCATCGCTCTCTGCACCACCGGCGCATCGATCATCTTGGAGCCGATGCTTACGATGGCCAAGCCTTCTCGCTGGGCTCGCTCGAAGGCAGCAACGATCTCCTGCGCCCGCTCGATCTCCTTCGGAGTCGGGGCAAATGCGTGGTGAACAACCGGAATCTGGCGTGGATGGAGACAGCCCATTCCTTCGAAACCCAGCGCCTTCGATCTCTCACACCAGGATGTCAGACCCTCGAGATCGGATACGTCGGCGTAGACCGAGTCGATCGGCTGGACGCCCGCGGCCGCTGCGCCATTGACGATACGCTCCCGTGCGTACTGCGTTGCCTGCTCCTTGGCGGACCCGGACACTCCGAGGTCCGCCATCAGATCTTCCAGTCCCACGGTGAGGGCGACGACCCTGTCGGAAGAGCGGGCGATATCGAACGCCGATTCGACTCCGAGTGCAGACTCGACGATCGGCATGATCCAGATCGGCCGATGCCACCCCAGTCTCTCGAGCAAGGTGGTAATCGTTCGGTCGACCTCTTCGATCTCGGTCGGATCTTCAACTTTCGGGACGAGGATCAGATCCGGTCCACTGGGGATCACCGCCTCGAGGTCGTCCAACCCGACCGGAAGCTGATTGATGCGGACCATGATCTCTGCCCCGGCGAAATCCAGGTGCCGAACGGCATTGGCGACCAGAAGCCGAGCGCTGTCCTTCTCGGCCGGGTGCACCGAGTCCTCGAGATCCAGGATGAGAGCGTCGGAACCGTAGAGGCCCGCGTTGACCATGTACTTCGGATCGTTCCCGGGAAGGTACAGCCGGGACCGTCGCAGCCGACGGCGCTCGGACGGAGCGCTGTCGGGTTCGGGAACGAGATCGAGCGGCTTCTCGCCGAGGAGTCCGGCCCTGAGCGCCGCAGTCTCGACCCGTGCGGCAATGGTGAAAGGAAGCGCTCCCATGTCGTGGATCGTGACTCGCGCGTTCTCGAGACCGAGGTGCTCCAACTGGTCGCGGACCTGATCTCGGATCGCACCCCCGTAATAAGCCTCGACCTTGGACTCCAGGTCGACCGTGAGACCCCCATCTTCACGTTCTTCGATCTTGACGCGCACGTCGGAGCGGACACCGGGGCCCGCGAAGCCCGCTTCGGCGCTTCGCCCGGTCACAAGGCGTCCAGGATCGCGTCGGTCATTTCGGAGGTGGTGGCGGCGCCCGCGTCGACGACCCCCGGCCCGCCGGGAAGGTGCATCATGTCGTAGGTTCGAACCGCGCCGTCACGGATGACCTTGCCGACGGCCTCTCTGACCCGACTGGCCTTCTCCTTTTCGCCGACGTGATCCAGCAACATGGCGGCAGTCAGGATCATGGCGATGGGGTTGACGATCGATGGCACCAGCTCCGCGTACTTCGGCGCCGAACCGTGTGTCGGTTCGAACACTGCCACCTCGTCCCCGATGTTTCCAGAGCAGGCGAAGCCAAGCCCGCCCACCAGGCCCGCGAAGCCGTCGGAGATGATGTCGCCGAAGAGGTTCCCTGCCACGAGGACTCCGTAGTTCTCCGGATTCTTGGTGAGCCACATCATCTGGGCGTCGATGTTCGTCGACCACCGTTCGATGTTCGGGTACTCGGCCCCGATCTCTTTGGCAACGTCCTCGAGCATGCCCGATGTCTCTCTCAGGACATTGGGCTTCTCGCACACGGTGACCGATCGATAGCCGTACTTTGCGGCGTATTCGAATGCGGCGCGGACGATGCGTCGGCATGCGTTGCGTGAGAACACGCGAGTGGAAATCGCCAGATCCGCGCTGGGAATGGTGGTGAATGGTGCGAATTTGGGATGCGTTGCCAGCGCCTCGAGAACCTCGGTTGGAGGATCGGTCCACTCGACGCCGGCGTAGAGACCTTCAGTGTTCTGGCGGAAGATCACCGCATCCACTGGGGGCTCCTCGACACCGTTGCCGGTTTGCCGGACGAAGTTGAGCGGGTTTCCTGCGTAGGAGCGACAGGGTCGCACACAGATGTCCAGGCCGAAACGCTGACGAAGTCCAACGATTGGGCTGAAGTACACGTGGCCCTGCCCCCGCAGTTCGGGAGCGAGCTCGGCTTCTGCCGCCGCCTTGGGCTTGGAGGTGATGGCGCCGAACAGACCGAGTTTGTGCTCGGCGAGGAGATCGATCGTGGCCTGCGGGAGGGGGTTGCCCTGCTCCCGCCAGCACTCCCAGCCAATGTCGGCATGCACATAGTCTGCTTCGAAACCGACCCCGTCGAGGACGCGGGTCGCTTCTGGGAGTACAAGGGCGCCGATGCCATCACCTGGCATCGTCACGACGGTCCTTCGAGTCATTACATCCTCCTTGGGAATGGTCACGTCACTGAAAGTTGCCGGCGAACGGCGTTCTCCAGACCGCCGGCAGCCACGAGAGATTGGGGTACTTCGCTGAGTACTGGAAATGGGAAGACCCGGTTATCGAACGAGACTTCCCCGGACGTGAAATCGACACTCAGGGTGTCGTCCGAGAAGACGGACCGGGGGCCGGTGTCAATCGCGGTTGTGAACTTCTCTCGCAGGTACGCGACGAGTTCGGGGCATTCGATGCACACGAAGCCATTGTTGAAGGCGTTGCGCAGGTAGGTCTGTGAGTAGCTCGCTGCGATCACCATGGCGATGCCCGCCGCCTGAAGAGCGGTCGCCGCCTGTTCGCGACTGGAGCCTGTTCCGAAGTTGTCACCGCCGATGAGAATGTCACCCGGTCGGATCTTGGAAGCGAACTCCGGGTCGTAGTTCTCCATGACAACGCCCGCCATGGCTTCGGGTGTCATGTCGTCACGGTAGGTGTAGTCCTTGCTGTAGATGCCGTCCGTGTTGATGTTGTCCTGGGTGAGCAACACGATCCGGCCCTCCAACCGCGCGGGGAATCCTTCTTCGATCGTCACCTTCCTCGCCCGGCTCGCAACGGAGCGACTCGCAACGTGGATGCTTCTCCGGGGAGCGCGATCGGGCCAGCCGCCCACACCACAGATATGGCCGGCAACGGCGGAGGCCGCCACCACCTGGGGACTGGCGAGATAAGCCTGTGCGTCGCGTGAGCCCATGCGGCCTTTGAAGTTCCGGTTCGTCGCAGAGATTCCCACCTCTCCTGCTTCGAGCAGACCGGTTCCCAGACCGATGCAGGGGCCACACCCGGGTGGCAACGGTCGGCCGCCGGCATCCAGGATCGTCTGCCAGTGTCCGGCGGCTTCGGCACGCTCTTGCACTTCCCGGCTGGCCGCAGCGAAGTAGAGCTCGACGCGGTCGGCGACCTGCCTGCCTTCGAGTTCCTCGGCGGCAGCGGCAAGATCTTCGAAGCGTGAATTCACGCAGGACAGCAAGTAGGCCTTGTCGACGGGCACGGCCTGTTCCTGGATCGTCGCGAGCGACCTGGTGGCTTGCACGGTATCGGGACCATTGATGTGGGGAGTGACTTCGTCGAGGTCGAGCACGATGTGCGCTGCGCAGTCGGCCAGCGGATCGCCGACGAGGTAGTCGGCCACCGTATCTGGGATGCCACCAAGGCGCTGCCGCCCTCGTGGTCCAAGGACGCCACGTCGCCATTCGAGGTACTCGAGCGTGGTCTCGTCAACCGGGAACCATCCTACGAGAGCACCCCATTCGGTCGTCATATTGGAGATGGTGAGCCGTGCATCCATGCTGAGGCTCTTCACTCCAGGTCCGCTGAATTCGACGGCTGCGTTGAGCACTTCACCGTGGGAGTAGAGGCCGCAGAGGATGAGAATCACGTCTTTGCCCGTTGTTCCCTCAGGAAGCTCTCCCACCAACTCGACACGAACCGTGCGCGGAATCTGCCACCAGAACTCCCCGGTAGCCCAGATTGCTGCCGCATCGGTACGTACGACGGGTGTTCCGATGGCCCCCAGGGCCCCGTACATGTTTGCATGTGAGTCGGACGCGACGACGAATGAACCAGGAGTGACATAGCCCTGCTCGACCATGATCTGGTGGCCGATTCCTTCACCGGGAGCGTAGAAATCAACACCCTGGCTCCTGGCGAACTCTTCGATCTTGCGGTACTTGGCGAGGTTGGTCTCCGACGTGTTCTGAATGTCATGGTCGATCGCGAACACGGGTTGTCTCGGGTCTGAGACTCGTGTCGCTCCCATCGTCCGGAATTTCTTCAGCACAGGCGCCGTGTTGTCGTGAGTCAGCACATGGTCGGGAACAATGGTCACGAAGTCACCGGCCTTGATCGGTCCGCTCTTGGCACCGCCGGCGAGATGGGTTTGCGTTATCGCCTCAACGACCGTCTGGTGCCTGATCACGACGCACCATCAACACGCAACAGGTCGGTCAGATCGCGAACGCTGTCGAGGTTCTCCAGGTTCCAGACGGCATCTTTGATTTGTTGGCGACGTCCTGACGACATAACCGGTGCCGCAAGCGCGTCGAACTTCTGCTCGATCTCCGCCGAACTGAGCGGATTGCCTGGATGCCCTTTGGGATAGTCCAGATCCTTCGTGAACGTTCGACCATCGGTGGTGGTGATGGTCACGCTGACGCGTTGGCGGGCCGGGAAGTCCTTTTCGATCTCCGGGTCGGCGACCACGACGACCTTGTTCAACTGAGCACGAATATGGGGATCTTCGATTTTGTTCATCGTGAATTGGAGCGGTGTGACCTGTCGGTCGACCAAAGCCGCGGCAATTACGTAGGGCAGGCTGTGGTCGGCGGTCTCTCGGTTGTGTGGCGCGTACTTGCTGGGATCGGCCAAGATGTCCGCAGCCCGCGCGAGCGATCGAATCCTGACCTCTTCGACGTCGTCCGCCGCAAGGTCATGCTCGGTCACGAGGTCGAGCACTGCGGAAATTGGGGTATGTGTGAGGGCTTCGGTCGGAAACGCTTTCATGCCGCAGCGTGTGATCCGCCACGATTCTCCGAGCCCGTCCGTCAGGACTTCGAGTTTCCATTCGGGGCCGAGCGTCTCGACCAGTCCTTCCTTGCCGTCGATCACGTGCTCGGGTCCCGTGTAGCCCCGTTCGGCGAGGAGCGCTGCCAGGACACCGCGTTGTGTAGCGAGGGGATCTACGGTGTTCTTCATCATCGTGAGCTTGCCGGCTGTGACCGCGCCGAGCGTCGCTTGCGAGCTCCCCGAGATCCCGACTGCATGTTGGATGCGGTCTGCATCGAGATGCAGCATTCGTCCGGCCACGAACGCAGCGGCGAAAGCGGTCAATGTCGCATGGTGCCACCCACGTTCGCGAATACCGGGAAACGCCGCCTCGCAAAGCCGCATCTCGAACTCGTGGCCAAGAATGATCCCGACGCACAGCTCCTTGCCGCCGCCGTCGGAGCGCTCGACGAGGGCAAGAGCCCCGGGGATGATGTCCGAGGGATGCGAAGGATCCTGCTGCCAGTAGATGTCGTTGTAGTCCATCGCCCTCACCATCAAGGCGTTGGCAAGGGACGCCGACACGGCGTCCACCCTTCTGCCGGTGCCGATCACGGTCGCCGGACCGGATCCTGCGGTCTCCTCCAACACGTCCAGCAGGATCTTCACATCATGTTGGGTGTAGCCACCAAGCGCGCAACCAAGCGAGTCGAGGAGATAGCGCTTCGCTTGATGGATTCCTTCTTCGGACAAGTCGGCGAATGTCAGGTCGGCGGCCCAGCGGGCCATGGGGGCAGTGATCATCTCGGAAGCGGCATGGGGGCTCTTCATTGGTTGTTACCTCGTCAGATTCTTGAAAGGAAGGAAACTCATGAAGTCGGCATGGTGCAGGATGGTCGCCTCGACCGAGCGCGTCACAAGATCCCCCTCATGGGAATGGGCGGCGATGATGTGACAAATCGAGTCGGGTACACCGCACTCCTTGGCAAGCGCCACACCCGTGAACGGATGACGTAGAAGGCGACCCGATTCGCTCTGGACGGCCTTGCCGTCGACCTTTTCGTACTCGAGTAACTTCCCCACGTCGATCAGAATGCCGCCGGCGAGCACCGTGTCCATGTCGATGCTCAACGCGCTGCCGAGGAACTCTTGCATCGCCTCCGCGGCCCCGCGCGCAATGTGCACAACACAGCGTTTGTGCTCCATGAACGAGGTTGGGCAGTCGGGGACGAGCAGGGTGAAAGGGATCTCATGCAGGTCGTCCGGCTCCAACGGACTGCGCTCGAACGCGAGCACCCAGGTGTCGAGAGTCCTCTCTCGGAGTTCCAGATCCTGGATCCAGTCGAGTTCGGGCCAAAGCAGGCGGACGGCGTCGCGCATCTCAGTATTCGTCATGATGTCAGAGTCTCTCACGGAGACGTGAGTCTTGGCAAAGTCCACTGGAAACACGAGATACGGCGGGTCGTTTGGTCCTGTGTTCGAGGATTCGTCGAGAAATCATCAGCGTTCCTTTCGACCGATTCTGGGGATCTGTGCGATAGGCACGTGTGAGCCTGTTGATCAAGTCGATGACAGGCTCGAGTGTCGAAATACCACGAATGTGTACTGAGTTGCCACACCCCCAAACGACACCGAGCAGAGTGCATGCGGCAGTATGGCCGATTCCGATCAGCATGTCTTGCACATCGGCACGAGTGTCGAGCGTGCGAGTCTGTGGTCTGCTCATTTCGGAAGAACCGGCCGAGGTTGGTGTCAGAGGATGGACACGACACCCGACCCCGCGCAGCGCGCGATCGGGCGGTGTCCCACGAGTCGTGTCGCCCCCTGCATTGGTCGGTTCCGAGCCGCTCCACGCGATGGCCGGCACTCTGCAAGCCGGCTACCCGGCGGTCCTTGCCGATGAGGTTCCGTCAACGGACGGCGCCTTTCTTGCCGGCCGCTCAGATCGTGGGTCCAGCAGCGCCACAAGTCCGAAGGTCCCAGTGTTGGCGAACAACAACGGTGCCATGAACGGCGCCCCTGTGATGAAACGCTCGGCGACGATCACGCCGCGCGAGGTCAGGTTGTCGTCGATGTGGAATACGGTCCCGAGCACTCCCGTGGCGATCAACAGCAGCATGGCGATCACGTATCCGGCGATGTCGCTGCGCCGGGGCCGGGGAATGGCCGCCAGCACGAGGGCGGCCATGGCGCCGAAGACCCCGAGCAGTGTCGGGATCCAGAGATACGGGTTTTCGAATCCGGTGCGGGCGTGGTCGAACACCGCCGCTACGGTCGTGCCGGCGGCTGCCAGAGCAACGATGAGCAGATACGCTCGCGTCTTGGCGAGAGGCAGCCGCAGATAGGCCCCGCGAAGCATTCTGAGGCGGCCGCTGTCGGGGGGATCCTCGATCCACACGGCACTGATCCCCCACAGGGCCACGATGATGAACATCACCGGTCCGACGAATGGTGGGCCCCACACCAGCAGACGGGTGCTCAGCCTTTCGGCCAGCGGTCCGACCGGGAGGGCGGCCCGCTCCAGGTGGTAGTAGACACCCATGACGCCGACCACCGCGCTGGCCACGAACGTCGCGTTGGCCAAGACGGTGGCAACCCCCCGGCGTTTGATGGCAAGGGCTCCCGCCAGAATGAGCACGACACCGGCGGCCGGTCCGAAGATGATCGGAATCCACTCTCCGGCAACGATGCTTCCGCTGACGTTGTGAGCCATGTAGATGTCGACGCCGAGGAAGATCTCGTTCACTGCGGCGAGTAACAGCACGATCTGATCCCGGGACAGTGGCAGGCGCCGTTCCCGGAGGTTGGGAAACAGCTCGGCCAGAAGGTACATCCGGCTACCTGGATCCCTCGAGCCCGGCTTCGGCGAGCTTGTCGGCGACCATCTCCCGCAACTCGGCCAGGTCGTCCAGGAGTTCGTACGCACCGTGCCACTGTGCGTAGTCGGGACCCTGCATCCAGGTTCCGAACTTGGCGGTGCGACCCCAGTGGTGCCACAGGTTGAAGAAGGTGAAGTCGATCGGTTCGTCGAACGGCTCCGGAGTGAGCAGGTCGTTGTCCTTGAGCGGTTGGATGATCTCGCGGCTCTCCAACACCCACTCGTTCACCCGCTCGGTGGCTGCGTCGGCGGCCGCGTAGAAGTCGTCGATGAAAGTCGTGTTGTGGCACTCGAAGCACACCGATTGCATCCGCACCCGGTTGCTGTCGGCATTGGGCCGCAGTTCGCTCACCGAGGAGAACAGGAACCAGGTGAGTCGCTCTCCCACGTCGTGGGTCGTCCCGGTGGCTCCGAACCCGCTCATATGACAGATGGCACACGTCGGTGCCGGAAAGTCGGCGACCGTGGCGGTCCCGGCTTCTACGTCCCAGTTCCACTGATCTCCACCGACGTGATACGAGATCCCATGTGGGGACTCCTCGTAGATCTCCCACTGTGGATGGTCGGGACCGATGTGGCATGCGTTACAGGTTTCGGGCTTCCGAGCCTGTTCCAGGCTGAACTCGTGGCGAAGGTGGCATTGCTGGCATTCGCCGACTGAACCGTCTGCTGCCGGAAGGCCGATGTTGTGACAGCTCTCGCAGGTGAAGCGCGTCATCGCCGGTCCTTCGATGGCAAAGATGGCATTGCGCTCCTTGTCCGGAGCGAAGCCGCCCTCCGGAATCGCCTCGTACTGCGCCAGCAATTCTGCAGACAGTCCTTCGGTACCGGCCATCGCTACGTACGCGGGAAGGCTGTGGCGACTGGCGTAGTATTCGTTGACTTCGGCGGGATGGCACTTCTCACACATCGCGGTCGTCGGTGAGCCCAGCACCCAGGTCCCCTCATGTTCATGGGCTCCCGGGTAATCGGCCGCCACTTCATGACAGTCCTCGCAGGCAACGTTGGCCACGGCCATCGTGCTGTGACCGTACTGCTCGACGATCCCTGGTGTGGCGTTGCGATGGCACGAGACACATGCGTTGCTGCTGGAGGCGAGGACGTTCACGCGTTCCTCAGGTCCCGCGACCTGGGTGCCCGAAGCGAGGATGATCAGGATGATGACCGCCATGATGACGACCGCGACACCGCCGATAATGAGGAGCCGCCAGGTCGACCACCAGGCGACGGGTCCCTCGTTCCCCGGCCCGAGTTCCCTATCAGGTTCCGTAGTCATGCTACCCCTCCCCTACGCTGATGCCCTTCAACCTAGTGCCTCGGCTATCGACTTCTGCGCTGTTTTGTTGGCGGGGAATACCCCTCGTCGTGTCCTTGCCCCGACGTGCTTCCAGACTACGCGTTCGTTTAGCGTGCGTGCCGGCCAAAACGTCGAACAGCTTGTCCGTCGCTGGGTAGCCGCACCTGCCCGTTTTGGAGGCGGCAGAGACCGTGTGCTTGCGGGGATTCCCTCGGCACGGTACATTGCGGCCCTCATGTTGTGGATGATGTGTACGTGTCGAAGCTCTCGGGTGGTCCACCCGAGCGTCGGCGTGTCCATCGCCTCACGCTCCTGACGACGCCACCACCCGTCAGCATTCTCCGGCGTCGTCTCCCCTTCCGGATAGCCGTCGTTCGTTGGCGACGGTCCGCAACTTCAGGAGCGACCAAACATGAGCTATGCCAACCCGGACGCCCTCGTCACGACCGAGTGGCTGGAGCGCCGCCTCGAGGATCCCCGGATCCGAATTCTCGAGATGGCAGCCGATCCCTTTACCTACGATCACGGTCACGTTCCGGGCGCAATCCTTTGGAGTGGACTCTGCGATCTGCAACGCCCGAAGCCGCCTTCCTGCCCCGACCGGACCGAAGTGAGCCGAGTTCTCTCGCGAGCCCGGGTAGCCGATACCTCCACAGTGATCGTGTATGGAGGGCCCGGCAACTGGCTGGGAGCGTTCGGCTACTGGCTTCTCAAGTACCGGGGTTTCGATCAAGTTCGCCTCCTCGATGGAGGGCGCGAGAAGTGGCAACTGGAGGCACGTCCGCTGACTCGAGAGGTTCCCTCATCAGAAAGCGGCAGCTTTCCCTTGACGAGCGCAGACCGACGTGAGCTGAGAGCGAGTCGAGACCAAATCCTCGCCGGGGACGGTGATACCGTCCTCGTTGACACGCGTTCACCTCAGGAATACCGGGGCGATCAGCTGGCGCCCCCCAACGCATCGCAGCACCAGGGTTACCCGGGAGGCCACATTCCCGGGGCCAGGAATGTTCCCTGGCCGCGCACGACCAACGCCGACCGAAGCTTCCGTTCCTTCGAGAATCTGCGTGCGGTCTTCGAGCGTGAGTCCATCCCCCGAGAGGCGCGAGTCGTCACGTACTCACTGTCGGGCGCACGGTCCGCCCACACCTGGTTCGTCCTCAAGGAGCTCCTGGGCTACCCGCGGGTTCAGCACTATGACGGCTCCTGGGTCGACTACACGGCCGGCGGCGCGCCGGTGGAACTGGGCGAACGGCGGCAGACGGCCGCCGCGTCCGCCCTGGAGGGTTGCTGAGTGGCCATGACCTCCATCGAGCATTCCCTCGTCGAACAGATCAAGGCCGGCAGCGGCTTCCTCCGCGGCACCGTCGTCGAGGAGTTGAGCGACGAAAGACCATCGTTCAGCAGGGAGAACGTCGTCACTCTGAAGTTCCACGGGATTACCGAGGAGGATGATCGAGATGTCCGCTCCGGCTTGCCGACCGGCGCGAGCCCGGACGTCATCTTCATGGTGAGGGCAGTGATTCCGGGAGGCGTCCTGACTGCCGACCAGTACCTGGCATTCGATGCCTTGGCTGACCAGGCCGGGAACGGGACTCTCCGCCTCACGACCCGTCAAGCGGTTCAGTTCCACCACACTCGCAAGACCGACCTCTCCTCGCTGATACGTACATTGAACGAGCATCTGGTCACCACCTTCGGCGCCAGCGGCGACGCGGTGCGCAACGTGATGAGTTGTCCGGCACCTTTCTCCGACAGGACCGACACAGGGCTGGTCACCTTCGCCGAGAGGATCGCCGATCACTTCCGGCCACGGACCCGCGCCTACTACGAGATATGGATGAACGGTGAGCGTGCGGTCACCGCCGCCGTGCAGGAGCCCCTCTACGGAAAGACCTACCTTCCCCGAAAGTTCAAGATCGGCCTGGCCTTCCCCGAAGACAATTGCATCGACGTCTACTCCCAGGATGTCGGCATCGTCGCCGACATCCGATCCGGGAGTCTGGAGGGGTTCACACTGCTGGTCGGAGGCGGCCTGGGCCGGACCCACGGTAGGCCCGACACCTTCCCGCGGCTGGCCGATCCGCTCTGCTTCGTTGCTCCCGACGAGCTCTTGGAAGTGCTCACAGCGATCGTCGGCCTCCACCGGGACTTTGGGGACCGGGTGGACCGCAGGCAAGCCCGCCTCAAATACCTCATCGACCACTGGGGCGTAGACATTTTCAAGGATGCTCTCGAACAGCGCGTCGGCCGACGTCTCGCCGACCCGAAGCTCCTGTCGTGGACCGGTGCCGACGACCATCTCGGCGTGCACCGCCAGGACGACCACCGGTGGTTCCTGGGAGTGCCCATCGAAGCGGGACGCATCACAGACCGCGGCGACGTTCTCCTGCGCACCGGGCTTCGTGCCGTCGTCGAACGGTTCCGGCCCGGAATCCGGCTCACCCCCGGCCAAAACCTGCTCCTCACCGACCTCACCGACACCGCACGAGCACACGTGACGTCCACGCTGGAAGACCACGGTGTGCTCCCAGCCGGTCGGATACCCCCGGTGGTCCTGCACTCCATGGCATGCCCGGCGCTTCCCACCTGCCCCCTGGCCGTCACCGAATCCGAACGTGTCCTTCCCGAGGTGACACGGGCTCTCCAGGCGGAACTGGAAGCGCTGGGGATCGGTGAGGAAGGCATCCGAGTGCGCATGACCGGCTGCCCCAACGGATGCGCGCGCCCGTACACGGCCGAGATTGCCCTCGTCGGCCGCCGCAAAGGCGCCTACGACGTGCACCTGGGCGGCAGCACACTTGGGACCCGTCTCAACGTGCTCCTGGCCGAGAACGTAGCCGAGGAGAACCTGGTCAGCCTGCTGTCACCGATCCTCGCTACCTACCGGGATGGTCGGTACGAGGGAGAGACGTTCGGAGACTTCTGCCGCCGCAGCGGCGTCGGGAGCGGCGAGAGGGCCGACCGAGGAGATCAGTTTCCCGTTGCGACATCCGACCCGATTGATGCCACCGACCGCCCACAATCCCCGATCCACGGAGCGACCTTGCCATGACCATCACCTACCCACACAAACGGCCGTCCGAACGCGTCCCGGCGCATTACCCGCTGTTGCTCCGTCTCGAGGGTCGCTCCTGCGTAGTGGTTGGAGGGGGAAGGGTGGCCGAGGGCAAAGTCGAGGGTCTCCTCGCCGCCGGTGGCGACGTCACCGTGGTTGGCCCCGAGTTGACCGAACGGCTGCTCGGATGGTTCGAAGAGGGGCGGATCGGCTGGAAACCGACGCCCTACCGGAAGGGTGACCTCGCCGGCTGCTTCCTCGCCGTCGCGGCCACCGAGGACCGCGACGTCAACGAGAAGGTCTGGAAAGAGGCCCAAGCACGCTCGATCCTACTGAACGCCCCCGATGACCCGTCCCACTGCAACTTCCTCCTGCCTGCAGTCCACCGGCAAGGCGATCTTGTTGTGACAGTCTCCTCCAGCGGACGCGCTCCGGCCTTCTCTGTCTGGCTGCGGGACCGGATCGCCGAGGACATCGGATCCGAGTACGGAACCTATCTCGATCTCCTGGCCGACCTGAGAACGCAGGTGGCCCGGCGTTTTCCCGATCCAACACAACGACGGCAGGTCTGGAAAGCGCTGATCGGCGCCAAAACCTTGGAACTGATCCGGCGTGGGGACCTGGGTGCCGCCCACCGCGCCGTCTCCGACCTACTCGACGTCGAGGAGGGACTATGACAGCGGTGACTCGCACACGCAAAGAGCTGAAGGCCGAGACGCTGGTCGGTGCGGCCCTGGAGTATCCGGGGACGGCCGGCATCACCTGCAGCTTCCAGGCCGGTGGCATCGCCTTGCTCAGCATCATTCGACGATTCCGGCGTGACATCCCGGTCCTGTTCGTGGACACCGGTCTCCACTTCACCGAGACGTACGCCTTCCGTGACCGGCTCGCGCGCGAGTGGGACCTCAACCTCGTGAATATCACCCCCGGCGACTTGTCGGCTGACGGTCCCAGCGATGACCTGCCCCACACCAATCCTGATCTCTGCTGCCGGTTGCGCAAGGTCGAACCGCTGCTCCGGACGCTCGAGGACTACGACATCTGGTTCACCGCCTTGCGGCGGGACCAGGCGCCGACCAGGGCCGCTACTCCCCGAATCGACCGGTACCGGCTTCCCACCGGAAAGCAGCTCATCAAGGTGAATCCGATCGTCGACTGGACCTGGGAAGAGGTCCTCGAATTCTCGCGAGGCAACCATCTGCCGCTGCACCCTCTCTACGCCGCGGGTTACCCGAGCATCGGTTGCGCCCCCTGCACGTCGCTGCCCGTCGATCCGAGCGACGCCCGTTCCGGTCGCTGGAACGGCACCAGGACCGAGTGCGGCATCCATCCGCCGAGCGAGAAGGGGCCGGCATGAGACCGGTGATCGGAAACGATGCTGTGGCCACCGGACAGGGGACGCCAACCTCCACCGGCAAGGTGTATCTGGTCGGGGCAGGCCCCGGAGACCCTGAACTCCTCACCCTGAAGGCACTCCGCGTTCTAAAGGAAGCCGAGGTCGTGCTCCACGACCGTCTCATCAGCCCCGAGATCCTCAGCATGGTCAACCCGTCGGCACTCCGCATCGATGTGGGAAAACGACCCGGAAGCTCCGCCCACAGTCAAGATCGCATCAACAGCACAATGCTCGGATACGCGGCGTCAGGGAGGACGGTTGCGCGCCTCAAGAGCGGAGATCCGCTGATTTTCGGACGCGGAGGCGAGGAATGGGGATATCTCCGCCGCCACGACATCGAGGTGGAGATGGTGCCCGGGATCACGTCGGCAGTATCGGTGCCCGGCGTGGTCGGCATTCCCCTCACCCTGCGGGGCGTCGCTGAATCCTTCGCTGTCATCACCGGTCAGAAGGAAAACGGTTCGATGCCGGAATGGTCCCGCTACGCCCAGATCGACACGTTGGTCATCCTCATGGGGGTGCACCGACGAGGCGCCATCGCCCGTGCTCTGATCGTGGCAGGTCGGTCGCCGGACGAACCGGCCGCCTTTGTCGAGAGAGGCACCACCGGCGACGAGCGCGTGCTCGTGACCAACCTCGCGGAAATCGCTGCAGAAAGACTCGCTGTTCGGGCACCGGCGGTATTGGTCGTGGGGCAGGTCGTCGATCTCCATGTCGCCCTCGCATCGCGAGCCCGATTGTCGCCGCCGGGCCAACACCTTCGCGCTGTTGATCAAGCCGCTTTTCCGCTGGTGGACGATCACCACCCGGCCGGCGACGCCTTCCGAGCCGCGAGCAAAAGCCGCAGCCAAGAGGGAGAGCAGATCGGCGTGGCGGTTTTTCAAGAGAGTTCGATGAGGAGCGTGACGTGAACAACCATTCCCTTCGTGTCTATGAGTCGATCCTGGGACTGCTCTGCAACGCCGACAACCCCACACCACTGGTCCGTCTCACGCGCGTGGTCCCCTTCCGGCACACGCAGGTGTACGCCAAGCTGGAATGGTTCAACCCCTTCGGATCCGTGAAGGACAGGGTGGCGTTCAACATGGTCGGCGACGCCGAAGAACGCGGTGTAATCGGAACGGGCCAGAAGCTGGTGGAGCCCACCTCCGGCAATACAGGTCTTGGTCTCGTCATGGTCGCGAACAAGAAGGGCTACTCGCTGACCACTCCCCTCTCCAACGAGATCCCACCGGAGAAACGGACGATGCTGCGTTTCTTCGGAGCGAACGTGCTCGAACTGGAGGACACGCTCTGTCCCGCGCCTGGGGCACCCGAAGGCGCCGTCGCCAGGGCGATGGAAATCGCCGAACAACCTGAGTTCCACATGTTGAACCAGTACGCGAACGTGGCGAACCCTGAGGCTCACTACAGGACCACGGGACCGGAGATCTGGCGTCAGACGCAGGGCAAGGTGACCCACCTGGTCGCGGGGCTCGGCACCTGCGGCACGATCACCGGCACGGGGCAATTCCTCAAGGAACAGAACCCCGATGTCCAGGTGCTCGGCGTCCACCCCAACGAGGGACACGACATTCCGGGCGTGCGAAGTATCCGGCAACTGCAGCAGACCCGCTTCTTCCGTCCCGAGCAGTACGACGGTCTGGTGGAGGTTCGCAACAACGAGGCCTTCGATCTTTGCCTGCGGCTCAACCGCGAGGAGAGCATTACTGCGGGACCGAGCTCCGCCATGGCTCTGGAGGGCGCCTTCAAGCTGATACCCGACGAGCCGGGCAACCGCGTTGTGGTGATCTTCCCCGACAGCGCTTTCAAGTATGCCTCGTCGGTCGTCAAGCATCTGGCCGGCCTGGGAGCGGCGCAAGCGACGCCGGCAAGCGGGCAAGAGGGTCTGCTGGAACAGATGGTCGAGAACGTCAGGGCCAATGCGACCCTGACGATCGACGTCGAGTCGGCCCATGAGGTGTGGCAGAGACACAACCCGTTTGTGATGGACGTGTGCGACTACGCGAAGTACTGCGAGGGACACATTCCCGGCGCCGTCAACATGCCCCTCCAGGATCTGGACGAGCACATTGTGGACCTTCCCGAGAATCTCGACACCCCCGTACTCAGCGTGTGCCAACGGGGAAACATGTCGCTTCTTGGTGTCCTTTTCCTGACCACGCTGGGCTATCGGAATGTGCGAAGCGTTATCGGGGGAACCATCGCCTGGCGCGAGAAGGGATTCATCACCGAGTCGACGGGTCGAGGGCTCACATGATCCAGGCCCGGTGGAACTCGTTGGCGACCTCGGTGCTTTCCGGGCCCAACCTTCTGGCACGGGCGCGCCGTATCAGCGAGGAAGTACTGGACCACGCGATGCCTTGACGCTTCTCGTGATCCGTTCATCTGGCGCGATGCAGGCTTTCGCGGGGCATCACCGGTATAGTTCCTCACGGTGAATGTCTGGCCAACTGTGGAAGACTTGCACCGCCGATACGTGCACGTGGGTGTCTACGTCGCCGCAGTGTTGGGGGTCGCGTATGGAGTCGCCGCTGCCGTCAGTCGGGATATCAGCCTTGCTGTCGCGGCGGTGATCCTGTTTCTGCTCGCCGCTTTCGCTCGTTGGCAGATGAGGCATGACCGGCCTCGGCTCGACGTCCTGGTCGGTCTGGCCGGTCTTCTTTTGGTCGGATCTGCGCTGGTCAGCGAACCGGCAATCCTGCTGAGTGCTCTCCTCACGTACACGGTCTTCGCCGCCGCGGCGGCGTATCTCGGAGGGCGTTGGTTGAGCCTCTGGTTCGGCGCCGCAATCATGATCACAGCCGTCGTGTTCATCCTGAGGTTGCAGGCGCCGCCGGCCCTGACGGCACTTGCCATCGGCATTCTCGTCATCGGTAACGGCGTCGGAGGTCTGATACACCGCGAAACCGGGAGCCTGCTTCGATCAGAGGCGGCCAGGTGGGATGCCCTCTTCAGCTTGGCGCCCAACGGCATCGTCGTGATCGACACCGACGGAAACATCGTGATGGTCAATGAGCGGTTCGTCGAGATGTTCGGCCTGGTGTCCACCAGTGACGTGGTCGGTGGAACCCTCGACAGGTTCATCCCGGAGCGATTCCGGAGCAACCACCCCAAGCACGTCCGCGACTTCGCCATGTCTTCGGAACACCACCGAATGATGGAGAGAAGACCCGTGCTCCACGGGATGCGAGCCAATGGTGAGGAGTTCCGCATCGAGATTTCGATAGCGAACGTGACCTTCGATGGCCAGCACGCACTGATGGCCATCGTCCGAGATGTGACAGAACGACTGGAGAACCTGCGCAGGCTCGAGGAGATGGCCGAATCCCGGCTCCAGCTCCTGGCCTCGGTATCCCATGAGGTACGCACTCCGCTGACCGCAATACTCGGGTTTGCAGAACTTCTCAAAGCGGATACAGATCTGTCGTCTGAGGAGCGAGAGGCCATGATGAGAGATATCGCTTCTGAGGCGTCGGACATGGCGAACCTGGTAGAGGACCTCCTGGTGGGAGCGCGAGCGGAACTGGGAGAGCTCGAAGTCATCCAGGTGCCGGTCAACCTGGAGGCCCAGGCGAGCAAGGTCCTCGAGTCCCTCCGTGTCAAGGCACCTGTCGA